>JBJOOW010000093.1:0-19937 GCA_046051095.1 Bacteroidota bacterium
GGTTCTGCGCTGCTATTTTTCTATCAAAGTTGTCTATATCTGCCCAGCGCCCATCGGCAATTTTGGCCTGCACTTCGGCGCCATCAAATGGTTTTTTGTATAACACATCTTTGTCTATTGCATCCGGTTCGGCTGGTATGGGAGCTACATCTATTTGTTGTAAATCATCCAACTCAAGCTCTGCTCTTTCGTTGCGGGCTTTATCTTTTTTTGTTGCACGGTTAGCTCCTTTTTCAAGGTTTACTACAGCCATATCTACTACAACCGCTTCTCTTTCTTCAACAGCTGCACCGGCGGCCATTGGTATGGCTTCGTAATACCGGTAGCGGTTATCGTACAGGTAGTAGGCAATGTTGTTGCCATAGCTGTATAGGGGTTGTGTTTGTGTTTGGTGGCCCGGGCCGCTTATTTCAACCTGTGTATGCAGTGTTATATCAAAACGACTTAAAGTAAAGCGGCCGTTAATATCGGTAACTGTTGTTTTGCCGTTGTTGTTTAGCTTAAGTGTAGCGCCTGCAAGGGGCTTGCTGTTGTAACCATCGTACACTACACCGCTTAGTTCTGCTTTTTCGCCGGCTACGGTTATAGCCGGTATATCGCCGCTGTTTATTTGTTGCCAGTTGTAACGGCGCCAGCCGCTGGTTAGCATTAACAAGTCTAACGCCAGTGGGGCTTTCTCTTCCTTTTTATCAAAGTAAAAGTTGGGCTCTTCTACTTTTTCTTTCAGTTCAGGTTCAAGCAGCATAGCTGAAAGAATATGCCCCTGTTTATCATCGGCAAAAGTTAGCAGGTTATCATCTACCACACTTAGTGCAAAGTGGCCGGGTACGGGTAAGCCGTTCTGATCGGTTACACGTATGTTCATGTTAACCTTTTCACGCGGCTGATAAAATTTCTTATCGGTTGTTATGCTAATGTTTAACTGGTGGTTGGCATTTACAAACACCAGTCGTTCAGCGCGGGCTACGCCTTTGCTATCGAACAACGTTATCTGCGATATACCTATTGGGAAATCGGTAGTGTTTATACTTAGCTGATTAGCGCCTTTTACAGCGTTAAATGCTTTTGCATAGCAAAGCGTGTTGCGTGTTTGCGCTACTACCGATAGCTGTTCGTTGCGCCAACTGTTTACCTGTAGTGTTATTTTGCTGCCATTGTTGTTTGCGCGTAAAGTATAGCCGGCAGTAAGCGCTTCGGGCAGGTTAAACTCATCCAGTATGCCTTCGGGTTTGGTAATGCGTGCACGGTAGCTTTCGCCGGCACGTGGTGTAAGCTCGGCACTGCCCATGCCCATGTGGTAACTGCTGAACTTTGTAACAAAGGCCCCCTTCGAGTCTACTATAATACCTTCTACATCGGCGGGCTTGCTGTATTCGTTTATAGCGCGGAACGCCACGCGCGATGTTACACCGGTTACCATATCGCCGCCCTCGGCAAAAAACTCCATACTTATTTTATTTAGTACAATAGGCACACTGCGCGATATACTCTCGGTGCTGCCCTCGTAATCAATCATGGCGTTTACCAGGCCATCAATAGTGTTAAGATCTTTGGGTAGCGTAAACGTAAGGTTAGCCTTACCGGTGGCATCGGTAGTTGCTGTATTGGCGCTAAGTTGCTTACCTGCCAGCGATGCTGTAAATTTTACTTTGCTGTTGGCCAGTGGTTGATTGGCGTTGGTGTTCAGATCAAGTTTGGCGGTTACCTCATCGCCTTTGCCATAGGCTTTACGTTCAAAATCTAGTTTCATTTTAAGGCGCGGCATTACCACGCTTTGCACGGTAATGTCTTTTTCGAACCGGTAGCTGTTTTCGTTGTTCTTCTGCCATTCGGTGTAGGCTTTTATTTTATAAATACCGCCCGGGTGGCCGCTCAGGTCAAGGTCGCCCTGTGCAATGCCGTTTAGCGCTACCAGCTTTATGTGTTTTTCTACCGAACCTTTAGGAGTTATAAATTCAACGTGTACTACATCGCTGCTGGCAGAGGGTTTAAGGGTTTTTTCATCGCGCACAAATGCACTAAACCATATTGTTTCGCCGGGCTTGTATAAGGTTTTATCGGTTTGTACATAAACACGGTCCTGAGCGGGGTTGTTGTAAAAGGCTTTAAATTTTTCCTTTAAAGTTTTTATCAATTCGTTTTCGAAGGTTTCGGTATCGATACCCGTAACGGCTGCTACTACTGCGGTAACGGCCAGTACAATTAATGCCGTTGTGCTGAATGGTTTTCGTATTTTGTGCATGGTGTTATAGTTCGTTTTATGCAGAAGAGATGCAGCCCTGTTTGTTTTCCATAAAAGATTGTAGAGGCTGTTAACACATATTGGGGAGTTTTTTGCACGGCCCACCCACAGCCTGAGGAAACATGTAGTTTGATAAAACATGAATTGCGTTGGTAAAGTGTTTGCATTGTACAGTTACCACTATCACATGAAAAAGCTATTAGTAATTACGGGTGTACTTTTATTGTTGCTGGCGGCAGCCACTACAGGCCTGCTGTTATATGTACAGGCCAACCAGCAAATACTTACCGCACAAATGCAGCAACGGTTTAACCAAAGCGTAAAGGGCCATTTGCAAATAGGCAGCCTACAGTTGAATGTGTTTAAAAACTTTCCGCACCTGTCGCTTAGTGTAAACGATATATCGGTTAAAGATTCGGTATATGGTAAAGAGATTTTTAAAGGCGGGCATGTTTATTTACAAATGAGCCTGCTGCAACTGTTTCGCAAGCAGTTAGACTTTAGCAGCATACTGGTAGACGGAGGCAGTGTGTTTTTAATACGCGATAGCACCGGTTACCAAAACACCGATATACTACGTACCGGCAGCAGTGGGGGCAACATGGGTATTGATATTAAGCAGGTAGAGATACGCCGCCTTACGTTTGTACAGCGCGATGATATAATAGGCCAATTGATTGCTTTTAACCTGCCAATGGTTAAAGGCACCCGACAGCGCGTAAACAACACCGATGTACTGCATCTTACCGGTACTATGGATATAGATAGTATGGTTTTTAAGAAAGATAAAGGAGCTTTTTTTAAACACCAGCAAGCCGGGCTTGATGTAAATATAGATTTTGACAACAGCAATAGCCGCGTGGTAATAAAGCCATCGAAGTTTGAAATGAACGGGCAGGTATACGATGGCAGCGGCTACTTTGATTACAGTGTACAGCCCGGTGTTTTAAGCCTGCAGTTTACCAACCCCAAAACAAATTTTAACTCGGCCAGGGCTATATTATCAGATATGATAAAAGGGTATTTGAAAGATGCTGTACTGAACGACCCGGTAGATGTAAAGGTAGTGGTGCTGGGGCCGGTAATACCGGGCATGCCACCCAAGGTAGATGCCATGTTTAACCTGAATAATGCAAAGCTGAAATTTGGAGGAGTAAAGTTTAGCAACCTTACCTTAAAGGGGCACTTTACCAACCATGTTACAGAGGGAGTAAAGAATGATGATGCGAACTCGGCGCTGTACTTTGATGTACCTGCAGTTAAGATAGAAGGGGTGCCTGCATCGGTTAATGTATCGGTGGTTAACCTGGTGGCATTAAAGTTAACGCTGGCAGCCAATGCGCATACACCGCTTGCAACCATTAACGGTGCTTTGCCCAAAGGTGGTTACAAATTTACCGATGGCGATTTGGATGTGTCGTTACAATATAAAGGTGTAATGAGCGCGTATATGCCCGGTAACCGGCAACGCGGTGCCGATACACTGAGTGGCTATCTGCGCATTAAAAATGGCAGCTTTTCTTATGCTGTACGCGATATAAAATTAACCGCTATTAATACCGATATAACCTTTAACCAGTTAAAGGTACAGGTAAATAATATGTCGGCTATGCTGAACGATAACCCGGTTGTATTAAAGGGCTACCTGGATGGTGTAAGCCGGTTAATATCGAACAAAAACCAGAAGATGACCGGTTACCTTACGCTGAATGCGCCCGACTTTAATTTATCGAAGGTGCTTACCGAGAAGAACATTGCACAGTTATCGGCAACGCCGGTAACCTTATCGGCAGAAGAATCTGACGCGGCAGCAGAAGCTATAGATAAGTTACTGGACGATGTAACCCTGCGGTTGCAGTTTACCAGCAATCGATTTATGTTCCGCAGGTTTAATGCGCGCAATGTAGCCGGCGATGTTACAGTATCGGCTAAAGGTATGCAGTTGCAGAATTTTAAACTAAACACCTGTAAGGGCACTGTACTGGTTAACGGTGGTTTGCAAACCGGTAGGCGAAGAGATTATATAACCGGCAATGTGCTAATTAAAAATGTAGACGTAAAAGAGTTTATGCGCAGCGCCGATAACTTTGAGCAAACTGCTATTACCGCCGATAACCTGAGCGGCAACCTTAGTGCTACATTGGGGTTTAATGCCCCTATCGACACCAACTATGCGCCGCTTACTGATAGTATGCAGGGTAGTATTTACTTTTCGCTGAAGGGGGCGCGCATTACAAACTTTGAGCCGCTGGCCGATGTAAACAAGTACATTTTTAAAAACCGCGATTTTAAAAACGTAACCTTTGATGAGATAAAAGACAGTGTAACGCTTAACGGAATGAACCTGACCATACAACGTATGGAGGTGGCATCTAACGTGTTGCGTATGTTTATACAGGGTACCTACCGTATTAACGGCATAGCCGATGTAACCATACAGGTACCACTTAATAATTTTAAAAAGCAAGACCTAAACTATACGCCCACCAACATGGGGGTAGATGCCAAAACAGGTGCCAGCTTATTTTTGCGTGTAAAAGGCGGAGGGAAAGAGAAAGTAAAAATTTCGCTGGATGCGGGCGCGCGGCAACGATTGAAAAAGGATGGATTGATGTAGCAAAAATGCCGAACCAAAATGTTGGCGGTATCGTAAAATATCTATATTTAAAGTATAACCAGTAACAACGGCTTGTGTTATTACCCGATAAGAAAAGGCTTTTTTACCTGAGTTGGCTCACGCTGGGCGGTATGAGCGCTATAGGTATTTTGCTTATAAACTACCTGCAACACCGCGATGTAAGCGAAACGCTGACCGGCGGGCCTAAAAACTATTACCTGCAATCGGTAACAGGTTTGTTTTTTGGCAGCCTGGCCGCCTTGCTGGGTGTGGCGTTTATTAATATTAAAAGGTTTAAAAACGTACGTATATTTTTCGAAGCCCTTATTGGCGAAATAAGCCCGTCGTTTTTGCATATTGTTTTTTACTCGTTTTGTGCGGGTGTGGGCGAGGAGATACTTTTTAGAGCAGGTGTACAACCCTTAATAGGTATATGGCCAGCAGCAATGCTATTTGTTTTTTTACATGGCTACCTAAACCCTACTAACATGAACATGACCATTTATGGCATGTTTTTAATATTTGTTTCGTCGGGCTTTGGCTATCTGTTTAAGTATTTTGGCTTGCTTAGCTCGGTGGTGGCACACATTGTTTACGATATTGCCATATTCAGTGTTCTTAAATATTCTGAACGGCGGCGCTAAAACAGGCACGCTTTTTATACTATTTAGGTAAATTATTAATTTCGGATTATGCTGAACGAACTAAAGAACATACCCGCAGCCTGGCGAAATGTAAGCGGTTCTAAAAGCTTTAGAAACCAGTTGCTGTTTGCCTTGTTACTATTTGTAGTAGCACACCTGCACAATTTTTACTATTTGCGCATGTGGCAGGACCGTACCGGCACCCAGCTTAACGATGTGATATTGAATTATCTTACACCGTACGATTTTTCGTATATCATATTCGGGTTCGAGTACTCGGCGCTGATACTGGCCTTTATGTATTTGCTGCCTTACCCCGATAAAATTGTAAAGGGCCTGCAGATATATGCACTGATGATATTTGCACGTACCCTTTGCATATATATGGTACCACTTGAACCGCCTCATGGTATGGTGGCCCTGTGGGACCCTGTAGCCAACTTGTTTTTACATACCAAACAAACCTTTGTTACCAAAGATCTTTTCTTTTCGGGCCACATTGCTGCATTGGTAATATTGCTGCTGCTGGTAGAAAACCGCTACGTTAAAAGCTGGGTATTTTTTGCCACTATATTAGTAGCCGTGCTTATTATGTGGCAGCATGTACACTACAGTACCGATGTAATGGCTGCGCCAATTGCCTCATACGCGGCTTACCGTTTTGTATTATACATACACCGCCAAACAGAATACGGCCTGGAGATTTCGAACCTGGGCTATTAAAAAAAATTATTGCGATAACCGGTTACATAAAAACAAATGCCCCTGTAAAGGGGCATTTGTTTTTATAGAAAGAGTGGTGTGAGCTTTTTATCGTACCAGGGTTACGTTGCCCTTGGCGGTACCACCTTTTGTTGAGCCATCGAACTGGTACTCGCATTGCCAAACGTAAACACCTAATGGTTGTTTAACGCCCTGGTAAATACCATCCCAGCCATCGGTATATTTATCCGATTCAAAAACCTTTTCGCCCCAGCGGTTATATACCTGCAGTTTATACTTGGTAAGGTTTTTATTAAGCGCGCGGAACAGGTCGTTTACACCATCGCCGTTGGGAGAGAAAGCCGTAGGTATCAACAACTCGGGGCTGGCCACGGTTACAATCAACGAGTCGGCCACGGTACAACCGGCATCGTCAACTACAGTAAGTAAATACTGTGTAGTAAGCGCCGGCGAAGCATCGGGTGTTTCGCAATCGCTGCAGGTTAATGCAGTTGGTGGGGTCCAGGTATAAGTAGATACCGAAGCAGCACTGATAACCGGGCTGAACGTAGTTGTTTCGCCTAAGTTAATAGCTACATCGGGCCCTGCGTTAACTGTAAATTTTTTGCGGGCCAGTGCAAAAGGCTCTGGCTGAAAATCGCTTACTGCATTTACGCTGATAGCCGAAAGGCCATAGCCACTGCCGGTAGTAGGTGCGCCCAGGTAGTTCCAGCGGTTAGGGGTATCCCAGTGTGCCTGGTCGGTCCAGTTGCCATCGGCTGCTGCATCAAAAAACATTTTTAAACCGGCAGCATCGGCACCATTTACCTGATACAGGTGGTGGTAAAATACCGGGTTAACCAAGCATAACTGGTCATCGAGTGTAGCAACATTGTAGCCATCGTTGGTAGCATCGCCTTTAACTACCATAGCGCCGTAGGTGTTGGCATTAGCGCCTGCGGGGGTAAACTCTATAGGGCGGAAAATACTTGGCGGGTTATTATAGCTGGGCGAACCTACCGGAAATACATAAGCTACCGGTTGGTTGGTAGCGCGTGCCAGGTAGCCACCGCTTACCGAGCTTACAAAGCCGTTGTTTCGGGTTATGGCAGTAACTGCGTTGTTACTTACCAGCATGGTATTTACATCGGTTGCCAGTTCGGCATCGTTAAGGGCTAACAAGCCGGTTACTTCGGCGTTTACGCCTTGCTGGCGTTTTACATCGCCGGGGTTACCACCCAGGTTAAGGTTGTTGAATGTAGTAGCAGCCGTACCGGTAATTAACTGGTTGCCGCCGTACATATCTACCCAGCTATTGCTGCCGGCATACAGGCCGTTGTTAACCCAGTTGCCGCTAAGGCGTATAGTATCGGTAGCTGCGTTAATGGCGCCATCGTTGGTTATGTCGCCTTCTACTATAATGGTACCGGCATTATCAATAATACCAGCGCCACCGGTTTGTGTATTGTAAAGCGAGTTGGTTTTTACCACCATCAGTGCGCCGTCTTTCACATAAATATCGGCCCCGTTGTTATTAAACAAGGCTTGTGCAGCAGCGCTACCGGCTATAGTAAAACCCAACAGCAAAAAGTACAGTTTCTTCATATACCTGAAAGGGGTTTGTATATAAGCAGTTAAAATAAGGTTTTTTGTTTAAATGCTCAATTATAATAGCCTAATCTTATTTTAAAGTTAAAATGCTGTGTTTTAAGTGGTTTGGCTTGTTTACAAAAGCATACTTCAACAAAATACGGTTGAGTAGTTACCTGCCCCTGCCCGCCGGCACAGGCTAACTTAGCGCCAACTAATTTTATTACGATGAAGAAACTAACTGTAACCGCCAGTGTGCTTTGTATGCTATTGCTATCGAGCTGCCTGGTTAGCAAAAAGAAATACGACGAGCAGGTAGCCCTTGCCGATAAATACAAAACCGAAAAAGAAGATTGTAACGAAAAGCTGAACGCTGCCAATGCTACTATCGACGACCTGAATAAGCAGATAGCCAACCTGGGTGCCGAGATACAGAAGCTGAAGGATATGAACGCTACGCTGGAAGACAAAAACAAACGCCTGAACGCACTTAAAGCCGAAAGCGATGCTATTTGCCAGAAAGTAAAAGAACAGCTGGACCAGATAACCAACTCATCGGCTGCCGAAAAAGATAAACTGCTGCGCCAGCTGGCCGACCGTGAAAAAGACCTGATGGCTAAAGCTGCCGAGCTGGATAAACTTAGCCGCGAGTTGAACGACCGCGATGCCCGCTTACGCGAAATGGAGGCCCTGATTGCCCGTAAAGATTCGGCCGTACAAGCACTAAAAGCAAAAATGCTGGAAGCCCTTAAAGGCTTTAACGCCGGCGACCTTACCGTGTATGAAAAAGACGGAAAAATATATGTAGCACTTAGCGATAAGTTGCTGTTTACAACCGGTAGCTATACCGTAGAGCCTCGCGGTAAAGAGGCCTTGAAAAAAATTGCCGAGGTGTTGAACAAGCAAACCGATATATCGATAATGGTAGAGGGCCATACCGATAACAAGCCGTATGTATCGAACACCAGCGGGCCCATTAACAGTAACTGGGACCTTAGCGTAATGCGTGCCAGCAGTGTAACCAAGCTATTGGTAGACGATAACAAACTGGATGCGCGCCGTGTAACACCGGCAGGCAGAGGGCAGTATTTTCCGGTAGAGAGCAACGAAACAGCCGAAGGCCGTAGCAAAAACCGCCGTATAGAAATAGTGCTGGAGCCGGACATGAAAGGCATAATGAACATATTGAACGGCAACTAACAGGGTTTGCCAACTTTTGCAAAAGCGGTACTGCCACAGGCAGTGCCGCTTTTTTTGTTCATTAATCCATCAAACCATCTTTTATATTCGCGGCATGTTAGGTAAGGATAAGGAGAACCCCGAAGCAGAAATGGGCTTTTTTGAGCACGTGGAAGCGCTGCGCTGGCACCTGTTGCGTTCGGCTATAGCGGTGGTTATTTGTGCATCGGTAGTAGGGTATTATTACGATATAGTTTTTGATAAGATAATACTGGGTATTACATCGAAGGATTTTCCTACTTACCGGTTAATGTGCCAGGTAGGCGAACGCCTTAACCTGAAAGAAGCTATTTGTATTGATAAGGATATACCACTGGTATTGCAGAACATATCTATGTTCGGGCAGATAACGTTGTTGTTTCAGTACTCGCTTATAATAGGGCTGGTGCTGGCTTTTCCGTATATAATATTTGAGCTGTGGCGCTTTATAGCACCGGCACTTAACGAGCAGCAACAAAAGAAAACATCGCAGATAATACTGGCCTGCTCGTTTTTCTTTTTTATAGGTGTGCTGTTCTGCTATTTTATCATCATTCCTTTTTCGGTAAACTTTGCTGTAAACTTTTCTATCAGCAGTAAAATACAGAACATATTTACGATAGAGAATTACATCGATTTTTTTACCGTAATGCTATTGGCTATAGGTGCGGTTTTCGAGCTGCCGATGATAGTTTACTTTTTATCGCGCCTGGGTATACTGGGTGCACAAACCATGCGCAATGTACGCCGCTATGCAGTAGTTGTAATACTAATTGTAGCGGGTGTAATAACCCCATCGCCCGATGTGTTTACACAGGCAATGGTAGCAGTGCCTATTTACTTACTGTACGAGTTCAGTATTTTTATTGCGGCGCGTAACGATAAGAAAAGGGAGAAGGAATTGGCATAAAATTCCGTTGGCTAAAGCCAACGGCCACAGATAAACAGAACTGATATTTATATAACGCGGGCTTTAGCCCGCCCGATAAAAAACAACAACCATGCGTATAGCTTTTGGCGGCGACCATGCCGGATACGAATACAAAAAAGAGTTGGTTAAAACCCTACAGGAACAAGGCCACGAAGTAAAAGACTTTGGCCCCTTTAGCGCAGATAGTGTAGACTACCCCGACTTTGTACACCCGGTAGCTACCGCTGTAGAAAATGGCGAATTTGATTACGGTGTACTTATATGCGGCAGCGCCAACGGCGTAGCCATGACCGCTAATAAACACCAGGGCATACGGGCAGGTATAGCCTGGGGCAAAGAGCTGGCGCAGCTAACCCGCCAGCACAACAATGCCAACGTACTTTGCCTGCCTGCCCGTTTTATATCGCTGGAGGTAGCTAAAGAATGTGTAGCTGTATTTTTAGAAACAGCATTTGAAGGCGGCCGCCACCAAAACCGCGTAAACAAAATTAGCTGCTAACCGTAGTATTGTTTTAAAACATAAACCGAAAACTAATATGGGTGATTATAATCTGGGGGTGGGCTCGCGTGTAGAGCACCCGAAATATGGTAAAGGTGTAATTGTAGATATGGACACCGAATTTTATTCGATATGGTTTAGAGATGGAGGCTCTACCCGTGGCATAGCCCGCGATTTTGAAGGGCTGAACGTACTGGAAAGAACGGCCGCCGATGTGGTGCCTATTACACTGGAAGATGTAAAGAAGGCCATACGCGAAGTAGTAGAAGAGAAAAGCGATTTGCAGGAGATAGTGCCGCTGGCTAACCGTTGGAATGACGGTACGCTGATTATTAAATCGGCTGATAGCAGTATACAGTCGAAGGAGATTCCGATTGAAACGTTTTTTCATAAAATAGTTATGCTGCGCGATCGCCTGCGTGTAATGGAGCAAAAGGTAAATGCACATGGCAAACTAACCGATGAAGAGAAGGTAGAAATGCAACAGTATATATCGCGTATTTACGGTTCGCTTACTACGTTTAACGTGTTGTTTAAAAACACCGAAGACCAGTTTAAGGGAACGGGAGGGTAGCTTTTTAAACCACCCCGTCCCGATAAATCGGGACAGGCTCTCCTTGAATACCGCCACTTGTGGCGGCGAAGGAGGGGAGCTTAACAGCCCTTTATACATAGTTGTTAGATAAAACGGCCCGTGCTTAACAAGCACGGGCCATTTTGTATTAGATATAATTGGATGTGTTTTAGTCCATCTCGAACCCCAAACGCTTGTTAAGCGCCGATGATAGTTTGGGTAGTTTGTTACGCTCTACAATAAATGAAGTAAGTTCGGCAAACTCGCTGAAAATATAGTGGCTGGCCAATGCACCTTGCAGGTAGCCTTTACCGGTACTGCCACCGGTGCCGGTACGGGTGCCAATCATACGGTGTACCATGTTCATGTGGCGGTAGCGCCAGGTGCTAAGGGTGTTATCAATCTCAAGCAGGTTATTTATTAACTGAAACGGAGCCTGCAGTAAAGGGTAATCGCGGTACAGCATAATAAACAAGGCAGCGCGGCGTGCTTTGGGGCTAAGGTTCCACTCGGGTTTCTTTTCGGCACCCAGCACTACCTCCTCAAAGCGGGTAAGGTTAAACTTTTCGCCATCGCCCAGGCTTTGCTGGTATATGTCGTTGTATTTTTTCCAGAAGGGGTGAACGCCATTTTCGCCGGCGGGCTCTGCCCAGTATTGCGGGTTATCGAAAAACGGCATACGCTCCAGCCAGTCGTTAATCAGGTCTATGAGCGGCTTTTTGTTTTCTACATCCTCAATAATCTTTTTGTCTTCGGGGCGTAGCTGGCTTACGTAGTACTCCTTGCCATAGCGGTTAGCCATGCGCAGGCCCAGGTGAGCCTCCAACACTTTAAACTGTATGCTTTGAAAACCCGAAGCCGGGCGCAGGCGGTTACGGAAATCGAGAAAATCGAGCGGGGTCATCGTCTCCAGTATGTTTACCTTATCTACCAGTATTTGCAGTATGGTAATAACCCGGTTAAGGCGGTGGTTGGCAGTAAATAAATCGGGGCTGTTATCCTGTATGTTCGGTTTGGCCATTATATCCATTACCGATCCTACCTCGAACAAAATCTGTTTAAACCAAAGCTCGTACGATTGGTGGATGACGATGAACAGCATTTCATCGTGTGCGTGGTCGTTGGCTTTATCGCTTTCAAGCTGCTGCGCATTTAGTATTTTATCTAATTGCAGGTAGTCGCTATAGTATACTCCGTCTTTCATAATAATAAGTTTATGGAGTAAATATGAAAACTTCTGTATTAAACCGGGCTATGATTTATGGCAGTAATTAAGTATTCGGCTTTTTAGCCCAGTAGTTCATCCACCACATTATCAGTAAAAAAAACATACCGTAGCTCATAAGCAGGTATACACGGGTGTGTGCAAGTTCGAAAAACTGTTCGTAGCAGCAGGCCTCGGTTATGCCAAGTGCCACCAGCCGTATCACATTAATGGCGTAAATGCAGAATATGCCAAAGGGTATGTACCACAATTTGTGTTTTAATGGTCCTTTATAGGCTGCAATAAAGCCCGTAAAAATTACACATACCGATACCCCCAGGCAATGGTTGGCTAAAAAGAAACCAGGTGTGCCGCTGATGATGATGTTGCGTGGGTTATGTACCAGAGTATAGCCAAATATGTGTCGTAAAACAAGCGCTGCGGGCTTAATGGTTATATTGGCAAACCAGTTAGTAAATGCTATCCAGAATTGGTTTAATAAAGTGCCTTCACGGTTAAATAGAAAGAAGAGGATTTTCCATATCACGTACACTAATAGTACGTTTATGATAAACGCAGCAGGTGCTACCAGTTTGTTATTAGGGAAATGCTTTTGTAGCAGCCTTTGCATGGCACAGCGTTACGATATAAAAATGCCGCGCCAGAAATATTTAATAAAAGCAATAAAACCAGCCAATAGTATTGGAATAACAAAACCCGGTGTTTGCAGCACTTTATATTTTAGTACATCATCTTTCATTATCTCCAGATAGAAAAGTGCTATCCAGCTAATTAAAAGTGCTACGCCAATTATAAACAGGTAAATGCCGTGTACAAACATGTTCATGGGAAAGGTAATGGCGGTGGTAGCTACTGCACCTATAATAAAAGGTACTACAGCAGTTTCGACAAAGTAACGGCGGCGGCGCGATGATTTGTTTACCTTGCTGAATGAGTACGAAAAGCTGAGAAACATTTTAGGGTAGTTGATAGAGAAGTACAGCAACAACACTACAAAAAATACGTTGGTAGCATATACAAACGGCGGTGGCAAAAACCACCAGGCAAAAACCACCGCAAAGTTCTGATAGAAAGGCGAGTTAAACTCGTTGGCACCAAACGATGCTATTAAGCCCTGCGCGGCAAACATAGCGGTACCTATTACAAAACTCCATAACAAAAATACATTTAATACCGCCGGTTTACGTTTTACCCTATCAAAAATATAAAGCATAAACAAGCCAAACAGCAATGCAAAAAAGGCGTAGCTGCTGTATATAAGAGTAACCTTAAGCCGCGACCATTTGTTGCCGTTAAGCATAAAGCGGATACCGAAATAATAAACGTTGGCATCGAACTTGAAAATTTTGCCTACCATGGCCATGCTGAAAAAGCCGCCAAAGGTGATAACGGCATATGCCAGCACAAAACACACTGTAGAATTAATAATTCGTATCAGTTTATCGTACCACTGTTCTTTGCCTTTCGTATCTAACATTATATCACCGGGTTGATTGTGTTCAAAGATAGAATTTTGCCCGTATCAGAAAACAGATTTTGAAGGGCGGTAATGCGCCTTCTGTAAAATAGCTTTCGAGTCATATTTAGTTAACAAATCGTGCAGCGAAATGTTGTTGCCGGTTTCTTTCATAAACTGCCTTACTATCTGTAAACCAATCCAACTGCCCAGGCTACCGGGTGCTTCGGCGGGCATACCGGCTATGCCGGGTCCTTCATCCAGGTAACGTTTCTGGTCCATGTAGTTATCTTTATATAGTAAGTCCTTGTCGTTCAAAAACTTCCATATTTCTATTTCGTTGGCTTCGCACCAGGCTGTTTGGGTAGCGGTAAAACCAACTATCAGGCTATCGGGCGCATCGGGTAGTACATAGCTTAAAAAATACATTTTTTTGCCCTTGTCTATCATTGCTTCAACCAACGGCTTACCGCGCGAAAGCTCCTCATCGCCAAAGTAAAAGTTGTATAATACTTCCATGGCATTGCGGTTAATATATTCGGGGCGCATTTTGTGTTGCAGGTAAGTGTATACTCCGGCGCTGTCGTAATCGGCAAAGTTAGGGCCCAGGTATTGATCCAGCCCTATGCCGAGTATGTTGTTTTCGTAGGTAAAGGCGCCGATAGAAAAACCCGAGTTTATGGTAACTACGCGTGGCACCTGCAGTTCGGGTACGTAATACTTAAAGTACTTAAATGATTGGGTCATTTCTTCCTCTACCTCTTTGGTAGAGGCAAACTTTTTATCGATAGCGGTTTGTATGCGGTTAATGTAGGCATCGGTAAGAAACTTATGCAGGGCTTCTTTTTGTATGTCGGCGGTATCGCCGGCGGGGCGTGGGCCAATTACAAACTGGCTTACATAAAAATTGAAAAAGCTACCGTACTTTTTTTGCAGTTTATATAGCTCTTCATCGGCAATGTTGGTGGTATCTAAACCAAACAGGTCTTTATCAAACCGTTGCAGATTTAACTGTACGTTTATGTTAGATACATCGGGCTTAGGGCGGCTTTGTTTTTTGCCAAACCAGTTACAACCTGCCAACAGCAACATGCTAAATGCTGCTAATACAATAACACTCTTTTTCATTAAAACATTTATTTTTTGCATAGCTAAATGGCTATAATAATGTAGGTTAGCACCACGCATTAGGTGTTGCTAAAATGCAAAAATCTGAAGCAATTCAACCATTGCCTGTTAAAACCCTTGTACTATGAAACGTTTTTTAGCACTTGTTATTCTTATTGCCTTTGTAAGTAAAGGCTTTGCCATTAGCGACCGGATACGTGTGGGCCTGTATACCTCGCCGGGTATAGCCTGGAGCAAACCCTTTGGTAAAGACCTGCAAAAGGGCAAGCCGCGTTTTGGTATTAACTACGGTTTTATGCTGGAGTACTGGTTTGCGCGCAACGTTGGCCTGGCAAGTGGTATAGGTGGCGCCTTTGATGGCTGCAATATTAAAGGCCGCGATATATACGAAAACTCTGGTGGTGTTAAAGTACGCAGCGTTAACGAAAAGTATGCTTTTCATTACCTGGAAATACCGCTGTACCTTAAAATGAAAACCAACGATATAAAAGGCGGTAACTTTTCGGTATGGGGGCAGGTGGGTGTTACGCTCAACTTTACAGTAAGTGCCCGCGCTACCTACAGCGATTCGATACCGACAAATACCGGTGAGAACATTTTGATAGAAAAAGAAAACATACTGAAACGCAGTAACGAAGTAACCCGTGCCATACCGGGCTTTTGGTCTAACTTTTTTGATGTAAGGCTGGGCGCCGGTGGCGGATTTGAGTATAAGTTTGATGACCGTACATCGTTGCTGGTAGGCTTGTTTTACCACAACGGTTTTATTAATAACCTGTTTGATAAAGACGTAAAGAAAGAACCCAACGCCATGCGTATGATGAGCCTGCGCGTGGGTGTGTTGTTTTAATAACCAGCTATGTATAACAAAACACAGGAGCAGGAATTACACCTGCTTACCCAACAACTGATAAAAGCCGATGCCCCGTTTACCGATGCCGAAAAGATAGAGGCATTGCGCCGCGTAATTAACTACCACGACTGGCGCTACTATGTAGTAAGCGAACCGGTGGTTACCGATTTTGATTACGACAAGCTTTTTAAACAACTGCGCGAACTGGAGGCACAGCACCCTGCCTTGGTAACTCCCGATTCGCCCACACAGCGTGTGGCCCGCGGGTTAACTTCTGATTTTAAATCGGTGCCGCATTTGGTAAGTATGTTATCGTTAGAGAACTCGTATGATATAGACGACCTGAACGATTTTGACCGCCGTGTAAAAGAGTTAACCAATAGCATCGAAGTAGAGTATTGTGTAGAGCCGAAGTTTGACGGCAGTAGTATTGCGCTGGTGTACGAAGATGATGTGCTGATACGTGCCGCTACCCGTGGCGATGGTGCTGTGGGTGAAGATATAACCAATAATGCCAAAGCGCTTGCTTCTATACCACTGCGCGCGCCGTTCTCTAACTTTGGTATATACCGTATAGAGATACGTGGCGAGGTGATTATACAGCGTAGTGTGTTTGAAAAGATGAACGAGGCGCGTAAAGAGCTGGGCGAAAAGCAGTTTCAGAATGCGCGTAACACCGCATCGGGTTCGCTGCGGGTAAAAGACCCTAACGAGGCGCGTGCGCGTAACTTAGAAGCGATACTGTACTCGGTAAGCCTGGCTGAAGATAAAGATGGCCGCAACCTGCTGGCCGGTAAGCTGGAATCTCACTACCACATTATTGATATACTTTACCAGTGCGGTTTTAAAACGCCTATACGCGAGGTAAAGGTATGCACCAACATACAGCAGGTGCACGATTTTATTGTAACCTGGGATGAGAAACGCCATACGTTTAATATAGATACTGATGGTATGGTGGTGAAGGTGAACAGCCTTAAAATGCAGCAGCAATGTGGCACTACATCACACCACCCGCGCTGGGCTATAGCCTATAAGTTTGCCGCCAAACAGGCACAAAGCAAATTATTAAAAGTTGAGTTTCAGGTTGGGCGTACCGGTGCAGTAACACCGGTGGCTAAAATAGAACCGGTTCCGCTGGCAGGGGTTACCATCTCTTCTATATCGCTGCACAACGAAGATTTTATACTGGAGAAGGATATACACCTGAACGATACGGTGATAGTAGAACGTGCCGGCGAGGTGATACCGTATATAGTGGGTGTAGTGCCCGACCTGCGCACCGGTGAGGAAAAGAAGATTGATTTTCCGCGGCATTGCCCCAGTTGTAACTCGCCGCTGGTAAAGCCAGAGGAAGAAGCCGTATGGCGTTGCGATAATGTAGACTGCCCTGCGCAAACCGAAGAGCGGGCGATACACTTTGTATCGAAAGATGCGATGGATATTGACGGGCTGGGTAGCCAGACCGTACTGGAGTTTATTAAGCTGCGCTACATTAATAACATAGAAGATATATACCACCTGCCGTACGATACCATATTAACGCTGGAGGGCTGGAAAGAAAAGAGCGTAAGCAACCTGCGAAAGGGTATAGAGGATAGTAAGAACCGTCCGCTATGGCGACTACTGAATGCACTGGGCATACGCCACGTAGGTGTTACTACCAGTAAAGACATCAGCAGCCATATAAAGAGCATATTTGATTTGCAGCAGATGAGTGTAGAAGACCTGACCAACATAGAAGGTATAGGCCCCAAAGTAGCACAAAGCATACACGACTTTTTTATGAACGAAGGCAACATACACCTGTTGCACGAGCTGAAAAGAGCCGGTGTAAATACCGATAACCGACCGGAAGATTCGCTGGCGAAGAATAATAAGCTGGAGGGTAAAACCTTTTTGTTTACCGGTTCTTTACAACAGTTTACCCGCGACCGAGCCAAACAACTGGTAGAAGAAAACGGCGGCAAATTATTAAGCGGTGTATCGGCTAACCTTAACTACTTAGTAGTAGGCGAAGATGCCGGCAGCAAGCTTGCCAAGGCACAGAAAATACCGACAATAACCGTGTTGAGTGAGTCGGAGTTTTTGCAGATGATTGAGTGATGGATTATAACTGCTGGCGTACGTCTGCAATATGTATCTTAATTACACTACATACTTCGCCTGTATTGCCCCCCTACCTCGTACAACGCACGGCTAATCTGCCCCAGGGTACATACCTTTACGGTTTCCATTAGCTCGGCAAACAGGTTGCCGTTGGTGGTGGCTACGTGTTGCAGGCGTTTAAGGGCCTCGGCGCTTTCGGCGCTGTGGCGTTGTTTGAAGTTGTTCAGGGCGGTTATCTGGTATTCTTTCTCTTCGGTAGTGCTGCGTATAACCTCGGCCGGTAGTATGGTGGGCGAGCCGTTTTTACTGAGGAAGGTGTTAACCCCCACAATAGGAAACTCGCCGGTGTGTTTCTGGTGCTCGTAATACAGGCTCTCTTCCTGTATTTTGTTGCGCTGGTACATGCGCTCCATAGCGCCCAGCACGCCGCCGCGGTCGGTAAGGCGTTTAAACTCGGTCAGCACGGCTTCTTCTACCAGGTCGGTTAGTTCTTCTATTAAAAAGCTGCCCTGGTTAGGGTTTTCGTTTTTGGCAGTACCCAGCTCGCGGTTAATAATAAGCTGTATGGCCATGGCGCGGCGCACACTCTCCTCGGTAGGTGTGGTAATGGCCTCGTCGTAGGCGTTGGTGTGCAGGCTGTTGCAGTTATCGTA
This sequence comes from Bacteroidota bacterium, assembly GCA_046051095.1. Taxonomy (GTDB): domain Bacteria; phylum Bacteroidota; class Bacteroidia; order Chitinophagales; family LD1; genus Bog-950. The sequence goes on from JBJOOW010000093.1 coordinate 18,442, forward strand.
AATGGCATACAGCGCCTGCAGGGTGGTGCGTATATCGTTAAAGTCTATCTCCTGAGCGTGCAGGCTGCGGCCACTGGTTTGTATGTGGTATTTCAGTTTCTGGCTGCGGTCGTTGCCCTTGTATTTCAGTTTCATGGCCTTGGCCCATATACGGCGCGCCACACGGCCTATTACGCTATACTCAGGGTCCATACCGTTGCTGAAAAAGAAACTGAGGTTAGGTGCAAAGTCGTCAATCTTCATACCGCGGCTCAGGTAGTACTCTACATACGTAAAGCCGTTGGCCAGCGTAAAGGCAAGCTGCGTAATAGGGTTAGCGCCGGCCTCGGCAATGTGGTAGCCGCTAATACTTACGCTGTAAAAATTCTGCACCTTGTGCTGTATAAAATACTCCTGCACGTCGCCCATCATCTTCAGCGCAAACTCGGTACTGAAAATACAGGTGTTCTGCGCCTGGTCTTCTTTTAATATATCGGCCTGCACCGTACCGCGTACGGAGCTAAGCGCTTTGGCTTTCAGTTTCTCGTACACCTCTTTCGGCAACACCTTATCACCACTGGTACCCAACAACATCAAACCCAATCCATCATTACCCCGCGGCAACTCTCCATTGTATTTCGGGCTGTTGTCTTGGTTCTTGGTTCCTGGTTCCTGGTTCTGCTCCCTCAAATACTTCTCACATTCCTGATCTATCGCCGCATTCATAAAAAACGCCAGCAACATAGGTGCCGGTCCGTTAATGGTCATGCTCACGCTCGTCTTAGGATTGCATAAGTCGAAGCCGCTATACAATTTCTTTGCATCATCTACAGTGGCAATGCTTACACCGCTATTGCCAATTTTACCGTAAATATCGGGGCGGTAATCGGGGTCTTCGCCGTATAGGGTTACACTATCAAATGCCGTGCTTAACCGGTGCGCCGGCTGGCCTAAACTTACATAATGGAAACGCTTGTTGGTACGCTCAGGGCCGCCCTCGCCGGCAAACATACGCGTAGGGTCTTCGCCCTCGCGCTTAAGCGGAAATACACCGGCCGTGTATGGAAATTCACCGGGTACATTCTCCTGCAGTTGCCACTTAAGTATATCGCCCCAATCTTTATAGCGCGGCAGGTACACCTTACGGATGTTAGTACCGCTCAAACTCTTATAAGTAAAAGGCAAATCTATCACCTTATCCCTCACCTGAAAAGCAAAAGTCTCGCCGCTGTACTTAGCCACTTTATCGTTCCATTCGGCAATCAGTTTCCAGTTCTCTGGCGCTAACTTTAGTTGGTAGTTATCCAGTAATGCTTTTACCTCATCGCTGTTTTTCAGTTCATCTTTTATACCATTCAGTTGATACAGCTTGGTAGCCACCGCGCATTGCTCGTTAACCCAGGCATCGTAACGCTCGTTGTTTTCGGCAATCTCGGCCAGGTAGCGCACACGCGCAGGTGGAATGATCTGGCTTTTGGTAACGGTGTTCTTAGCCGAGGTATGGCCTACTTTAAACT
>JBJOOW010000094.1:0-7274 GCA_046051095.1 Bacteroidota bacterium
CTTTCTCCTGTGGGCTGTACTGGCGCAACCAGTCTATCAGGTTGGCATCTACACCTTTAAAATAATTGGTGTTATCGTTAGGTATGCTGGCCTGTGTTGTAGTTACACCCCAGTTTACACTGCCTTTGTAATCGGTATCGGTGCCGCTTAGTATATCGAAGAAAGCCGATATAGCTACGCTGTTGCTACCCAATACCGCTATTTTATCGCCCTTTTTTACAGTAAAGCTTACATTGCTGAAAAGTGTTTCGCCGTTTACTACTTTGCTAAGGTTACGTACTTCCAGTATTTCGTTACCGGCTTCGCGTAGATAGCCGTTGAATACAATACCGGGATACTTACGACTGCTTGGTTTAATATCTTCCAGGTTAATTTTTTCAAGGGCCTTTTTACGGCTGGTAGCCTGGCGGCTTTTGCTGGCATTGGCCGAGAAACGACGGATGAACTCCTGTAACTCTTTAATACGGTCTTCGGCTTTTTTGTTGGCATCGGCTTTCTGGCGTGCAACCAACTGCGAGCTTTGGTACCAGAACGAGTAGTTGCCGCTGTAAATGGTCATTTTGCCAAAGTCGATATCAACTATATTGGTGCATACGGCATCCAGAAAGTGACGGTCGTGGCTTACTACAAGTATAATGCCCTGGTAATCGGCTAAGAAATCTTCCAGCCAGTTGATGGTATGTACATCCAGGTTGTTGGTAGGCTCATCCAGAAACAGAATGTCGGGGTTGCCAAACAGGGCCTGTGCCAACAGCACACGCACTTTCTGGTTACCGTCCAGCTCTTTCATTACTTTATAATGCAGGTCTTCTTTAATACCCAGGTGGCTAAGTAGTTCGGCGGCGCTGCTTTCGGCGTTCCAGCCGTCCATTTCGTTAAATATGTTCTCCAGCTCGCCTGCGCGGTTGCCATCCTCTTCGGTAAAGTCGGCCTTGGCGTACAGCACTTCTTTTTCCTGCATTACCTCCCACAGGGTTTTGTGGCCCATTAATACGGTTTGCATTACAGGTATTTCGTCAAACTCGTTCTGGTTTTGTTTAAGCACCGCTACGCGCATGCCTTTGGTAAAGGCTACAGTACCTGTGGTAGGGTCAATATCGCCCTGCAGTATTTTAAGAAAAGTAGATTTACCGGCACCGTTAGCGCCAATAATACCGTAGCAGTTGCCACTGGTAAAGTTAAGGTTTACATCTTCGAACAATACGCGCTTGCCGTAGCGCAGCGATAGGTTATTTACTGTAATCATGCTTTTACTTGCTTAGGCCTGTTTTTAGGCGGTGCGAAAGTAAAATTTTAAGGCGAACCTTATAGTGTAGGGCTATGGACAGTTTAACATGCTAATTTTGATTGTGGCGCCATACTTTAATGCGCTAACTGATAGGTATTAATAACCACTACTTTGTCTGCCGTTTTTTATTTGTTCAAACAGTTGGTTTAGTTCGCTATGCGGCTGTGGGTTAAACGTATGTTTCTGTATTTGCGCGTTTACAACGTTAATGCGGTCTTCGGTTAGCGGGTGGGTGCTTAAAAAGCCCGGTGTGGTGTTGTCTTTCTCCTCGGCTTTAAGTGCTTTAAACAGGTTACGCATGCCATTCAAGTCAATACGGTTTTGCTCCATCAGTTTCATTCCTTCGCGGTCGGCCTCTTCTTCCAGGCTACGCGAGTAGCCGAGTTGCTTTAGCTGGTCGGCATTTTGTACTACAGCAGCCGTAACCCCACCTGCATCGCCAATCAATGCCGATAGTATAACATAACTGCCCAGACTACGGCACATAGCTTTGGTGCTGTGTTGCAGTTGTACGTGCGAGTACTCGTGCGATAGCAGGGCTACCAGTTCTTCGGGTTGGTTCATTTTATCAATAATACCGGTATATACTACTATGCGGCCGCCGGGTAGGGCAAAGGCGTTTACTATGTTGTTGTTTACAACCGTAATGCGGATAGGGTAGTTGCTGTTATAATGCAGGGTTTTAAAAAAGTGGTTAATAGCTTCGGTACGTTGCTCGTCAATTTTTTCGCCGGCCAGCATGCTTTTATACGATGCTTCGCCCATTTCTTCCTCTACGCTACGGGGTAATGTTTTTGCCATGCGGTCGGCAAGTGCTGGTACGGCTAACAGGTAGGTTGCTACCAATGCTGCTAATACTACGCCCCCAATAATAAACAGGTTAACAAGGCCGCGGTACTGGCTGGTGCTGCCCTGCTGGTGAAACGCTGCATTTGGGTAGTTGGTTTTTAATGCATCAATAACACTGCGGTCGTTAAACTCAAGGTTTTCGGTGATGGTGGTGCCATAGGTAAGGTATACACGGTGCGGCTCGTCGAATTTGTTTTTATGTATATGGTCGGTGTTCCAGTAGGTGGTATGGGTAAGGCCTGAGGTATCGGTATAATCTATACGTATACGGTAGGTTTCCAGTGTAACTTTAGCAGATGTGCCAACAGCAAAAGTGCTGGTATAATACAGGGCATTAAAGGTCATGGTTCAAAAATAATAAGTGCATGTACATACCTATGATGTGTTATGAACAGCAAAACCGATAATACGAAACGTGGGCTTTAGCAAAACAAAAATGCTGTTTGGTTGTTAATTAGTGCGTAACAATGCTTCAAATAGCTGTTAATCAGTGTTGTTAGCAGTGTGTAACATACTATTGTTGTAATGCGTTTATTACGGGCTTTATTACTATATTTGGCGCTTCTAAAATTAAACTATGTCTAATACATCAACCGAAACAAAAGTGAAATACAAGGTTAAAGATATGAGCCTTGCAGAATGGGGCCGTAAAGAGATTAAACTTGCCGAAGCAGAAATGCCGGGACTAATGGCATTGCGCGCTAAACATGGTGCCGAAAAACCATTGAAAGGTGCCCGTATTGCAGGCTGCCTGCACATGACTATTCAAACAGCTGTGCTGATTGAAACACTGGCTGAACTGGGTGCAGAAGTTACCTGGAGCTCGTGCAACATTTTTAGTACACAAGACCATGCCGCTGCTGCCATAGCTGCTGCCGGTATACCTGTATATGCCTGGAAAGGTATGAACGAACAGGAATTTGACTGGTGTATAGAGCAAACCCTGTTTGCTTTTGAAGGTGGTAAGGCCCTGAACATGATACTTGACGACGGTGGCGACCTTACCAACATGGTATTTGACCGTTACCCTGAACTGGTACAAGGCATACGCGGTATTAGCGAAGAAACTACTACCGGTGTACACCGCCTGTACGAAAGAGAGAAAAACGGTTCGTTGTTACTGCCAGCCATTAACATTAACGACTCGGTTACCAAATCTAAGTTTGACAACAAATACGGCTGCCGCGAGAGCTTAGTAGATGCTATCCGCCGCGCTACCGACCTTATGATGGCCGGTAAAGTAGCTGTAGTTGCAGGTTTTGGCGATGTAGGTAAAGGTTCGGCCGACTCGCTTAGCAATGCAGGTGTACGTGTTATAGTAACCGAAATAGACCCTATATGCGCCCTACAGGCTGCTATGGAAGGCTACGAGGTTAAAAAGATGGATACTGCCATTAAAGAGGCTGACATTATTGTAACCGCTACCGGTAACTGCGATATTATTCAGGAGCGCCATTTCCGTGCCATGAAACACAACGCTGTTGTGTGCAACATTGGCCACTTTGATAATGAAATTGACATGGCCTGGTTAAACGCTAACTACGGTACTACCAAAGATGTGATTAAACCACAGGTAGATAAATACACTATCGACGGTAAAGATGTAATAGTGCTTGCCGAAGGCCGTTTGGTTAACCTTGGTTGCGCTACCGGCCACCCATCGTTTGTAATGAGTAACTCGTTTACCAACCAAACACTTGCACAGCTTGAACTGTGGCAACATGCCGAGCGTTACGAAAACCGCGTATACACCCTGCCTAAACACCTGGATGAAATGGTTGCCAAACTGCACCTGGAGAAAATTGGTGTAGAGCTGGATGAACTAAACGACAAACAGGCTGCTTACATTGGTGTTAAGAAAACAGGTCCTTACAAACCAGAGGCTTACCGCTACTAGTAATCAGTTTACAGATAAAATACAAAGAGCAACTCCGCAAGGGTTGCTCTTTGCATTTTATGTGGTAATATACATACAGTTTGCCTTACCCTTTACAATGGGCCGGGAAAACCGAACTGAAATAAGAGTAAAAACTGGTTGCTGTTACTGGCAATCGTAGCCCTGGCCCTCGTACTGGCGGAAGGCCGCATTGTACGAATCGTCGCTGGCAAAGTCTTTTTTACAAAGCTCAACATCGGGTGCGGGGTACTTGTGGCAGGTGCTGCAGTTTTTGCACGAACTGGCCGAAAGCAGGAGGGTAGCCACGGCAAAAAAGAGGGTTACTGTCTTCATATCGCTACTTAAAGTTAATGGTGTGAAAATAAATAAATCCGGCGCACTTTTTTTTAGGGCTTGTTTTTTCCTATTTTTAAACACATCAATTAAAAACCAGCCTCTTGAAAATACTTGTACAACTATTTATTGCTGCCGTTTTAGCCGGTTCGTGTGGTATGCTACAGGCGCAGGATGTGCACTTTAGCATGTTTTATGCCAGCCCGCTAAACCTTAACCCTGCGCTAACCGGGGTAAACGATTGCAGCTACCGCGCCGCGGCTATTTACCGCAACCAGTGGCGCAGCGTTACCACACCGTATAATACCTACTCGGTTTCGTTTGATACCAAACTGCTGCAGGCCAAGCTGCCTAAAGATATTTTTGGTGTAGGCGTAATGTTTGTGGGCGACCGCAGCGGCGATAGTAAACTAACCATGAGCAGCGCTATGCTATCGGCGGCCTTTCATAAAGGGCTTGATAAAAATCACCGCCACTTTTTAGGGCTGGGCCTGCAATTAGGCTACACCATTAAAAGCCTGCAATGGCAGCAACTGGCTTTTCCGGCGCAGTTTGATAACACCCTGCAGGATTTTAACCTGAACCAGAACAACGGCGAGAATTTTGCCAAACCCAAAGGCTATTTTGATATGCAGGTGGGCCTGTTGCACCAAAGTGCCTTTAACGATATGATAGGCATGATGACCGGTTTTACCGTGTACCACCTGGTACAGCCTAAAGAAACTTTTTTAGGCGATAAAAAAGCCAAGCTGCCTATGCGCTTTACCGTGCACGAGGGCCTGCGCATACGCCCGGTACGTAACTTTTACATAACGCCTAACTTTATTTTTCAGTACCAGAACAAGGCGATGGAAATAAACTTTGGTACCGGCTTTGAGTACCACCTGCAAACGGCCAAAACACTGGTAGTGCCCAGCATTGGCGGCTGGTACCGTGTAACCGGCAACGATGCCGCTGTGGTTAACCTGGGCTTACAGGCATTTAATACCAAATTTTTATTTGCGTACGATATAAATACCAGCAGCCTGAAAGGCGCTACCGGTAGCCGTGGCGGTTTTGAACTGGCTATTATTTATACCGGTTGCTTTAAAAACAATAGCATTAGCACACCTATACTGGTGCCGTGCCCAATGATGTAGTGGTTTAGTAAAATAGTTAACTGCTTAGGAAAACCGATAATGAAAAATAAACCGACCTTTACTATAACCGGTATACGCCTTGCCTTTATATGGCTGGCGGTAAGTTGTATAGCTTTGGCTAATGCACAAAATGTAATACCTGCCGGTAAATACAATAAAAAGAAATGGCTTAAACAGGCCGATGCATCTTTTAAAGAGGGTAGCATATTTGCCGCTACCGATTTGTACTTGAAAATACTGGAGAAATCGCCGGAAGAAAAATCGGTGTTGTTTAACCTGGCACAAAGCTATTTTCTGGCACGCGATTACGAGAACGCTGCTACTTATTTTCAGCGTTGCTACGATGCCGATTCGGTTAGCAATACACTGGCATTATACTATGCCGCCCTTACAACCAAAATGCAGGGCAAATACAACGATGCCATACCCATGTTTAAGCGCTTTGTAAAAGTGTATAAAGAGGCCGACGCATCTAAAATGAAAAAATGGGCGCGCATAGAAATTGACGGCTGCAACTTTGCTATTAAAGAAGCCAAACCCGACCCGTTTGTAAAAGTAACACACCTGGGTAAAGAGGTTAACAGCAACTATACTGATATGTCGCCGGCGCTGCGTAACGATGAGCTATACTTTGCCAGTATTAACAGCGATACGGTTTTAACCATGCGCGCCGACAGGGCCGATAGCAACAAAGCCGATGCACAGGTTAAACTGTATTCGGCTAAGGTTAACGGCGATACCTACAGCGAGAAAACCCGTATTACTACGTTTGATGAAGAGGGTAAACACATCTCTAACCCATCGTTTAACGAAGAAGGCAACAAACTTTTTTATACCATTTGCGATGGGCTGCTAACGCCGGTTTGTACTATTTACATGAGCGAGATGAAAGACCTGGAGTGGGGTAAAGGCAAGCCACTTGGCAGCGAAGTAAATGCACCGGGCAGCAGCAATACCCAGCCGTATCTGGCAAAGGTAAACGGTGTAGAAACGTTGTTTTTTGTAAGCAACCGCGAGGGTAGTAAGGGCGGCTACGATATATGGTATAGCCAACTGAACAAAAAAACCGGCGAGTTTGGGCAGGCCCGTAACCCGGGTGTTAAAGTAAACAGCGACCGCGATGAACTTACGCCTTTCTTCGACTCGAAAACCAACACGCTGTACTTTAGCAGCAAGGGCTTTATTAATATGGGCGGTTCGGATATTTATAAATCGCAGGCCGATGCCAGCGGGCGATTTAATACTACCCCCGAAAACTTAGGCGCACCGTTTAACAGCCCTTGCGATGATAACTATTTCCGCTATGCTAAAAACAGCGAAGAAGGTTACCTGGTAAGTAACCGCCCCGGTATATTTTCGGTACGCGGCAACACCTGCTGCTACGATATATTCAGCTACAAATACGACCGCCGTATATGGCTGGCTGTAAAAGGCCGTGTAATAGATGAGGCTACCGGCCAGCCTATAGCCGGTGCGGCTATTAACCTATCGCTGCGTAGCGATAACGTAACCGAAAGCGATGTAATAATAAGCACCGATACCAGCCGTGGCGATACACCTTATTTCTTTAACCTGAAGCCAGAGAAGATGTACAAGGTATCGGCATCGCAAACCGGTTACTTTGCAGCGTCGCAAACGTTTGCCACCACCGGTGCCGGCAAAAGCGATACGCTGTTGGTAGATATTTACATGAAGAAGTACGAGAAAAATAAAGCGTACCGCCTTAACAACATTTACTACGATTTTGATAAATGGGACCTGCGTGCCG
>JBJOOW010000095.1:0-2635 GCA_046051095.1 Bacteroidota bacterium
ACAGCCACAAAAAAGTAGATTAAAACGATTGAAAAAATAATTACCTGGCAGCTTGTGCGGTAAACTTTTTCTTGATTATATTTGTTCTGCGTATTCATTATACGGGTTTTTATTTCTTAGAAAAGTGTGACGATGCTTGGCGGCTGGCACACTTTTTTTTTTGCCTAAATTTTACCTTGTTTAAGGGTTACCAATTGCCCCTCGGCACCGGTTAAAAAAACATACTCACCACCTTTTAATCTTTTCCGTATTTGTCGGTTTTGATTGTCGGTAATCTTCACCGCGTAAGGTTGATTACATAACAGTTCAAACATTAGCACATAGCGGCCTACAGTAGCTATATTGGTAAGCTGTCCGGCCTGCATTACTACCAGTGTTAACACTTTTCTATGTTGCTTTTCTCTAAACACAGTCTATTAATTAAAAAAGGGCAAGCCCTGTTTTTTTAAAAATTAACCGGTTGGTTTGGAGCTGGGTAGACAAACTATAGTTCCCGCACTATAATTAATCTTATGTATAGTAGAAATTTAAAAAGAAAAGGGCCGTTAAGCCCTGTTTCCTGTTATTCTGTAGTATACAATTCTATTTGCTTTAAAGTCTTGTTTATCTGTGGATCGTTTGGTTCTATAGCTTTAGCTTTCTCCAAATATGGTTTCGCTTTCAGGTATAGCTCCTTGCGTTGTTTTTTCAACTCTTCGTATTTCTTAATATCGGCCGAACTGTTTCCAAGTTTGTTCATATCCTCAAGCATGGTATTAGCCTTATTTACATAAAGTGCACCCAGGTTATTCCATGGCTTAATGTTGGCAGGGTTAATCTCGGCTGTTTTTGTATAATAGTAAACAACAGAGTCTTCGTTACCTATTTTTTCGTAAGCCAAACCTTTAATAAAGTAAGCGCCGTCATTTTTAGGTTCTACTTCAATCAGGTTGTTTACATAAGTCAATGCATCCTGATACTGTGCATTTTCCAGATATGTATTAATCTTATCTACAAGCAAGGTGGCGTCTTTAGGGTACTTTTTAATAGCCTCTTCTAAAACCTGCTTCGATTCATCTGTTTTGCCCTGCTTTTTTAATGCCTGAGAATAACTGCGGTAAGCCATAGCATCTGGTGCTATAGCAAGCCAATCTTTGTATATTTCAATAGCCATAGCTACATCTCCGGCATTTTCAGCGGCAATGGCAGCATTTTTTAAGGCTATAGGCAATTCGATGTTTGGCGTTTTACCCTTACCGGTAATAACAGCATTAATATCTTTTACAGAGTAAAACAGCTTTGCTGCATTTGCATAATCCTTAGCCTGAAATCTTTCTACACCTTCGTTAAAAGTTTGAGTAGCAAGCGGTATCAGGTATTTATATACATCCTCCCAATCGCGGAATTTAGGGTCATTCAATTCGTATAGTTTCTTGAATGCTTTAATAGCTTCAAAAGCAGCGTTTGGGTATTTACTTTTCAGCGATTTATCCTGAAATGTAAGGGTGTAAATCTGGCCACGGTAAAACCAGGTTTTCGATTTGTTAACGGTCGACTCATGTACCGATGCATCGTCCGAGCATTTCAAACCTGCTTCCAGATCGGATGGTCCACCACCATTTTAAAACGTATTCATGGCGTTCCATGCGCAAATATTGTTACCATCTTGTGCATAGGCGCCTATTGTTAAGCCGGCACCTAGTATTAAAAAATAAATTCTCTTCATGTTTTTGGGTTAAATGAATAATTTTTGAGCTTGTTAATTCTATATTCCTTGTATAACAAAACTATACCAATTCTTAAAATCTCAAATTAAGGCTGCTTTTTTTGACTTTATTATGACTTAAATCAAAACGGGCAGGCTTATTCAGCCCGCCCGTAATTAATCTATTCTGTTGTATCCGGGGTTACATCACCGGCGGTATCCTGTCCGTTTTCATCGGTTTTGCCCAGTTCGCCGTCCTCCTCGGCGTTGTAGCTTAGCTTACCATTTTCAATTTTAGCTACGGCTGCAATCTCGTCGTTAGGGTTCAGTTTTATAACACGTACACCCTGTGCGGCACGGCCCATAACGCGTAGCTGTTCAACCGCCATACGGATAGCAATACCCGATTTATTAATAATCATAACATGGTCATTATCAGTTACATTAAGTATCGAACTTAAAGCACCGGTTTTATCAGTTATGTTTAAAGTTTTAACACCTTTACCACCACGGTTGGTAATGCGGTAAATGTCTTCGCCAGTTTCAGGGTCAGTTAAGTTAGAACGTTTACCGAAACCCTTTTCAGAAAGTACCATCACGGTTTCCTGTTTGTTATCGGGGTTAACGTTAATCATACCAACAACCTCGTCGTTATCATCTTCCAGTGTTACACCGCGTACGCCCATACTATTACGGCCTACTGCCCTAACGGTCTCCTCATTTATCGGGAACCTGATAGCCTTGCCGGCGCGGGTGGCTATTATAATCTCCTGTTTTTCGTTGGTAAGGCAAACCTGTACCAGCTCATCTCCTTCACGAATCTCTATAGCGTTAACACCAGCCGAGCGTACATTGCTGTATGCTTTAAGCGTTGTTTTCTTTATTGTACCGCGTTTAGTACAGAAAACCAATGAGTTATCGTTCAAATACGCATCATCTTCCAGATTATTA
>JBJOOW010000096.1:0-3806 GCA_046051095.1 Bacteroidota bacterium
AACTGGCCGTTGAATACGGTTAAGCGGCGCGAAGTTGAAAGGCCTACATTCTTAAGCGCCTCGTGGTTGCTGGATACTATCCAGCAGTCGAAACCGCTGTATTTTTTCTTAAATGTATCGCCAACGGCATGGTAAAGTGCTCCAATATCTTCTTTAGCCATACGCTCGCCGTAGGGCGGGTTCATTAGCAATACCGGTTTGGGGCCTGTTACCGGTGGGGCATCGCTTTGCAAAAAATCGGCATTGCGGATGCGTATCATATCTTCAGTTTTAGATCGCTTAACGTTTTCTTTGGCTTTGCGGGCTACGTGCGGAGAAAGCTCGATGCCATACAGGGTTAAGTTATCGGTAGAGATGCGGTTAATGGCAGATTCGTGTATTTTTTGCCAAAGGTCTTCGTTATACGGCAAAAACTGTTTCCATTTCATAAAGCCCAGCTCTTCGCGAAAATACGCTGCCGGTATATTAGCTGCCAGCATGGCGGCTTCAATCAATATAGTACCCGAGCCACACATAGGGTCGATAAACGTACTGCGGCGGTCCCAACCGGTAAGTTGTACCAGGCCGGCGGCCAGTACCTCGTTAATAGGAGCCAGGTTGGTTTTATCGCGGTAGCCGCGTTTGTGCAGCGAATCGCCGGAGCTATCTAATGCAATTATGCAACGGTTGCGCGATACATGCAGGTGCAGGCGCAGGGTGGGGTTATCTAAATCTACCGATGGGCGAATGCCGGTGCTTTCGCGGAAACGGTCGCAGATAGCATCTTTAGCCTTTTGCGATATATACTGCGAGTGATTAAATATTTCGGTATTTAATACGGTATCAATAGCAATGGTATCGGCGGCTGTTATCAGGTTTTCCCAGGCTATGCTTTTAACCTGTTCGTATAGTTCGTGTTCGTTGTTTACTTCAAACTCTACATACTGTACCAGTACCCGTAGTGCAGTGCGCAGCAGCAGGTTGGCTTTATACATTACGCCCAGGTTACCATCGAAACTTACAGCCCGGTTATGTATTTCGGTGTTTTCGGCACCAAGGGTTTTAAGTTCGTTGGCGCACAACTGTTCCAGCCCGAAGATGGTTTTGGCTACCATCCTGTAATTACTGCTGCCATCGGCAGGTATATCGAAAAATTTCACATCGCAATGATAAGAAAATACAAAGCAACAAGTATGTTGAATGCAACCTGACTTAGAACCTGTATGGTTGTAGCTATTGGGCTTATTGCCGGTAAGGTATGGGGCATGCAGTGTTAATTTTTAAAGTTACTTTAGCCGCATGTTGCGTTATACTGCTGATGTGCGTACTCTGTTAAATGTGGCCCTGTATTTTGCAGTGGCTATTACCCCGTGGATTTTGTGGCCGGATATGGACGGCTGGCAAATTACGTTTTGGGTGGTTGTAAATTGCCTGATGTCGTTTATATGTGCCGTTATAGTGCATAACACTATACATGTACCCATATTTAAAAAGCGGTGGATGAACAAGGTGTTTCAGGTAGTGCTTAGCTTTACCTACGGCCACTCTACCAGTGCCTATGTGCCGGGGCATAACTTTAGCCACCACAAATACACCCAAACACCTAAAGATGCCATACGCACCAGCAAGGCTCGTTTTAAGTGGAATATACTAAACCAGCTGTTTTTCTTTTTTATAATGAGCGGCGATATACTAAAGGGCGAGATACGCTTTGCCCGTAAAATGTACACTGAAAGGCCCGACTGGTTTCGCCAGTATGCGTTGGAAATGGTGCTGGTAATAGGCTGCAAGGTTGCCCTGGCCTTTATAAACTGGAAATGCTTTTTACTGTTTGTGGCCATACCGCACCAGTACGCTGCATGGGGTATAGTAGGCACCAACTACTTTCAGCACGATGGCTGCGACGATGAGCACCCGTACAACCACAGCCGCAACTTTACCGGTGGCTTTTTAAACTGGCTGTTGTTTAACAACGGCTACCACGGCGCCCACCACATGAAACCCAACCTGCACTGGAGCCTGTACCCCGAATACCACGTTACAAATGTACGGCCGCATATACACCCTTCGCTGGACCGTGAATCGTTACTGGCTTACCTGATAGAAACACATATATACCCTGCTAAACGCATAGATTACCTGGGCAACCCGATAGTGTTACCACCAGTTGTAGCCGATGAAGACTGGGTAGAAGATATTAAAGTGAAAGACCACACCACCGATATGGCGGGTGCCGCTTAGTATTTTACCAAACGCTGTGTAAACGTACTGTTGCTACCTGTTATTTTAAGCAGGTAAACCCCATTTGCCAATTGCATAACCGGTAATCGGTTATCGCCATTTTGCAATACCATACTGCCTATACTGCGCCCCTGTACATCTAACCACTCAGCCGTGGCATTATCTACACTTATATTAACCGTAACCTGACTGTTGAACGGATTGGGGTATACCTTTATGATACCGTTATTCTCCATACCCGTTATACCTACTGTGCCGCCCAGCGCCTTAAATGCATTTACTCTGCCGGCACCTAACTGACCGGTAAAGGTTGGGTTTAGCAGGCTTATATTATCGCAACTGCTTTTAAGTCGGGCCTCTACCTGCGCCGGTGTAAACGATGGGTTAGCTGCCAGCACCAATGCCGAAAGGCCGGCAACTAATGGGCATGCCATAGAGGTGCCGCTGTACGATGCATAGGCTGTGTTGCTGCTGGCTACGGTGCTAAGTATGCTTACCCCAGGTGCCATTACATCTACCGTTGGGCCGTAGTTAGAGAATGATGCTTTCTGGTCGGTTTGATCGGTAGCACCTACGCTTATTACCCCTGTATATGATGCCGGATAGAAAGGTGAATTGGTGTTATCGTTACCGGCGGCGGCTACAAGCACTATGCCTTTGCTGGCGGCTGAGTTAAGTAGTACCTGCTCGGTAACAGCGCTGCCCTCGCTACCAAACGACATGCTGATAACATCGGCATTGTTGCGTATGGCATAGGTGATACCATCCATAGTATTGCTTAGCTGGTTACCGGCTGTTGCACTGCTGCGGGTGCATTTAAGTGCCATTACGCGCGTATTAAACCCTATAGATGCAATACCCTTATTATTGTTGGTTGTAGCCGCTACAATACCTGCGCAATGTGTACCATGGTTCCATGCATCGCCCGATGTAATACCTGATGGTGGGTTGGTGTTGCCGTCTTTATCGGCTACATCAAAGCCGTTGCGGTCGTCGGTATAGCCGTTCAGGTCATCATCTAAACCATTATTGGCTACCTCGCCGGTGTTTACCCACAGGTTACTTACTAGGTCTTCGTGTGTGGTAGATACTGCATTATCTACCACAGCCACCACTATATTCTGCGAGCCCTGCGAGATGTTCCATGCCAGTTGAGCACCTATTTTAATAAGGCTCCATTGGTTGGCATCAAGGTCGTTAGGGGTAAAACTGGTATGGTGTAAGGGGGCTTTCTCTACATAATCTATAATTGGCATGCTGCGCAGTGTATCACGGCACAGCTCCATTTTGGCGGTGTCGCTAAAGCGCAGGCAATAGGTCTGCTCCAGCGTATCGGAGTTTAAGCCCATAAACGGACGGTAGCAGGTATCCATATGGTATAGGTTAACCAGCGGTATAAGCGCAGGGTGCTGCAGGCTTAACACACCAGAGAAAGTTGGCTTAACTTTAAAATACAAAAGGCCATCTACATAAGCAGAGTCGTGCACCTGTGCTTTGCTACATAGGCATATAATCAGGCTAACCAGTATAAGAGAGTATTTTATCTGTTTCATCGGGAGGTTTGTTGTGAAAATAAGTATTATGCA
>JBJOOW010000097.1:0-3973 GCA_046051095.1 Bacteroidota bacterium
TCTTTACCACCTTACCATCATTGCTTTGGCTGGTTACTGTACCGTTCAGCACTTTGGTAACGGTGATGGTAGCGTCTTTACCCTGGTAGTTCTCTACATTTACAGTGCCTTTAACCACTACTTTGCTATAGCTAACCTTACCAATCTTTTTGGCGTTATCCTCACGGGTTTTCTCCTCCTCCTGGTTTTTCATTATCACATCTATAGCCTTACTTAGGCGGATGTTTGTAGTAGCACCCACTGGTGTGTATTTAATCTCATCCTGTGCTACAAATTGCTCTTTTTCATTTACCACCATTACCGATGCCGTGGTAAGCGGTACAGTTGAAACGTTCTTCACCTCCAGCGAGTGAAACACATCGTAGGTTTTTTCTTCTTGTGGTACAAAACGGTTATTAAAGTAATTGGTAGCATCGGCTATGGTACCCTCATACTTATCTTTATACTCTACACCGGCTGCAAAAATAGGGAACGTGCCTTTGGTTTGCTCGGCCAGTGTAATTTTACCCAGCTTGTAAATATACATATCGCCGGCCTTTTCGCCATCGGTGCTAAAGTTGCCTTCAAAGTACCCGGCAGATTCATCCATTGCGCCGGCTACGGTCATGGCATTGCTTTGCATATAATT
Organism: Bacteroidota bacterium; assembly: GCA_046051095.1. GTDB lineage: Bacteria > Bacteroidota > Bacteroidia > Chitinophagales > LD1 > Bog-950. The sequence goes on from JBJOOW010000097.1 coordinate 629, forward strand.
CTTTGCGCGGTATGCTATGGCATTATCCAATCCATTGGTGCTTATATAATCATACGTAATAGGGTCTAACTGGCCGCTGTGTATCATTTGCGGAGCACCTACCACCAGTTCTGTCTCAGCATCTTTCAGGTCTTCGGCAAAGTTTTCAACTACGGCTTTCATCTCCAGGCGTGCATTTTTATCGCTGGTAAGGCGCAGGTAATAGCTCGGTATCCAGTTAATACCACCGGTAATATGTACCTGTTGCAGGGCAATGTTATCGGCTGCTTTTTCGGGCCTTAATACCGCCATGCGCTTAATACTATCGGCCATATAAAACGCCGATGGTTCTTCTTTAAAATCGGCCTGGTAAATACTGTTGGCGTTCATTACAATGGTACGTCCGGCATCGGTAGTAAAGCGCACTATGCCGCTATATAAGTCATAAGCGATTACTTTACCCGTTACCGTTTTATCTATACCCTGTGTAGGGGTATAAGCCAGCGTAACCTGTTTATTAGGGTTACCGGCCAGGTATTGCCAAACCTCTTTAGCTACCGCCTTGCTTTTAATAGTATCGTTGCGAAATACTATGTTTTTAATAGCATTATCCTTACCGGCACCAATAAAGTAAGTACCAAACTGCGTTTGGCCGGGTATAGGCAGTTTAACGGTTCCGTCTTTTACGGTGGCGTTACCTTCTTTAACCACCATGGCGGTGCTGTTTTTAAATATGGTTACTTTTTTAACGGGTAATATAGTTTGCGCGTTGGCAACTAAAGTGGTGGCTAATAATGCCAGGGCAATGGGTTTCTTCATACACTAATTTTTACTTTAAGATTAAACATTGTGCCGATTGCACAAATAAAGGTAACGGATTGGCGCTTTTTTACTTTTAATAACATTATTTGATTGCACAGGTAATTACGCCGGATAAACGGATAGATACAACAAAACGTTGCCTTCCTACTCAATTTAAAAATTTGGCTTTAATGTTTAAATTTACGGTATGTTTAAAGAATCTACTTCTAACAAATCTAACATAAAGGTTACCGGCCTGGCACCTACTAATGTTCCGCGCAAATTAAGCGCAAGGGATGTTGCATTGGGCATGGGCCGCAAAGCTACGGAAGAAGAGATCGAAGAATATCTGGACCGCCCGCATGGCAAAACAATCCCGCTAAAAAACGGCATTAAACAGATAAAGGCCAAACTTGCTAAACTGTAGGTTTCTACTGCATTTGATAATTGGTAATTGGTAATTTGTAATTCGTCAATTAGTAATTAACCAACCTACAGATCTGATAATTTGTAATTCGTCAACGGGTAATTAACCAACCTACATATCTGATAATTGTAAATTGGTAATTGATAATTGGTAACCAACTAAGATAATATCCCCGCAATGGTAGCCGAAAGATAGCTGGCAAGGGTTCCGCAAAGCAGGGCTTTAAAGCCTAGTTTGGCAAGGTCTTTACGGCGGTCCGGTGCAAGCTCGCCTATACCACCTACCTGTATAGCTATCGAGCTAAAGTTGGCAAAACCACACAGCGCAAAGCTTACTATAATAAGCGCCTTTGGCGAAAGGGTATGCTGTGCAATCATGGGCGAAAGATTAGCATAAGCCACAAACTCGTTTATCACCAGTTTGGTACCCAGCAAGGTACCAACGGTATGTGTTTCGGCCGATGGTACACCCATAGCCCAAGCAAACACTGAGAAGATAGCGCCAAAAATAGAATCGAGTGTAAAATTGCTCAGGTTAATACCTATCATATCCAGGTTCATACCGGTAGCTGCCAGCAGGGTGCCTATTTTAATAAGTATAGCGTTTACCAGTGTAATAAGCGCTATAAAACCAATCAGCATGGCAATTACATTCAACGATACTTTTAAGCCATCGCTGGCACCGTGCGATATAGCATCCAGCAGGTTAGCATGTACTTTTTTCACTTCCAGCTTTACAGCGCCTTTGGTTGCACTTTCTTCGGTTTCGGGCCAAACTATTTTGGCTATCACCAGCGATGCCGGTGCTGCCATTATACTGGCCGCCAACAAATACGGCGCCGGTACCCCCATAGATATATACACCGCCATTACCCCACCTGCAATACAGGCCATACTACCGCTCATGCTGGCCAGTAGCTCGCTCATGGTCATAGAGCTGATGTAGGGTTTAATCATTATCTGCGCCTCTACCTGGCCCACAAATGCCGATGCCACGTTAGATAGCGCCTCGCTGCCCGATACACGCATAAGCGAGTGTACACCACGCGCAATAACCGATACTATTATCTGCATTATGCCAATATGGTAGGCAATGCTAACCAACACAGCTACAAAAATAATGGTAGGCATAATGCGGAACATAAACAGAAAGCTGTACTGGTCGCCGAAAATGGGGTGCAGCAAATCGGGGCGCATAAGGCCACCAAATACAAACTCGCCACCTTTATCGGCCATCTCTAACAAACGCTTAATTTTATCGCCCACGTATTGAAAGGAAACCTGGCCTACACGCGTTTTAAGTACAAACAATGCCAGCGCAAGCTGTAAGCCCAAACCACTTAGCACCAACCGGTAATTAATAGCCTTGCGGTTGTTGCTTACTGCATATGCTATACCCAGTATCAGGGCCACTCCAATCAAACCTTTAAATTGCTCCATGTGCCAGTTTAATAGTAAACAAATAGAAAGTACAAGGGGGTGCAGTACAGGTAAAACTACTTACGTTTATTCAGCTCATCGCGTATGCGGGCGGCCAGTTCGTAGTCTTCGTTATCCAGCGCATTTTTAAGGTGCGTTTGTAACTCGGCCACGCTCATGTGCATGTAGTTGGCACTTGCCAACGGGTCATCTACCACCTCTGGCTCTTTCTCCTCTAAACCCGTTTCGCCGGTTTCGCCTTCGTTAGGGTCGGCTTCTACACCGGCTTCGTTCAGTATCGATTCTTCAACATAAATAGGACAATCGAAACGTACCGCCAGTGCCAGCGCATCGCTGGTGCGCGAGTCTATTTCATACAGGTCGTCGTTACGCTTGCATATAAGGTTAGAGAAGAATACACCATCTACCAGTTTAGATATGTAGATATACTCCAGTTGTATATCAAACGTATCGCACATGGTTTTCATCAGGTCGTGCGTAAGCGGGCGCGAGGGTTTCATATTATCCAGGGCTACAGCAATAGCCTGGGCCTCGAAGCCACCAATTACAATAGGCAGGCGCCGGGTGCCCCCTACTTCGCCAAGTACCACAGCAAACGAGTGCGATTGTGTTACACTGTGCGAAAGGGCAATAATATCCAGCTCAATTTTTCTCATCCGGTATTCTTCTTAAGTGTGTGTAGTTATGCGGTGTGCAAAG
>JBJOOW010000098.1:0-5333 GCA_046051095.1 Bacteroidota bacterium
GTTAACATGCACCAGGTTGCCGGTATTAATGCCGGCAATGTAGATGCCTGTTTTATGAAACAAACCTTACATATACCCTGCCCTTCTTGTGGGTCTACCCGATCGGTAGCTGCTTTGTTTAATGGTAACATTAAAGAAGCCCTATACTGGAACCCACTGGGTATAGTTATTGCTCTTATTATGCTGGTTGCTCCTGTGTGGGCAATAGCCGACCTGTTTTTTAGAAAGGATACCCTTTTTGGTTTTTATAAAACTACCGAAAGCACATTAAGGAAAAAGAAATACGCTATTCCGGCCATAGTTTTGGTATTAATAAACTGGGCGTGGAATATCCATAAAAACCTATGACAACAACTTCTGGCTTTAGTTACGAACCCAGCGACCACGAAGCCGAAAGAGCTTCTAATAGTTATTTAATGTCGCTTATTGCTGTTATTGCCGGCATGCCCTTGCCTATTATTAACCTGCTGGCTACGCTCATTTTTTATATGGGTAACCGTAAAGGCACCTACTTTGTACGTTGGCATTGCACACAGGCGTTATTGTCGCAACTATCTTTATTACTTGTAAACAGCACTGGTTTCTGGTGGACAGTTTCTATCATTTTTACATCGGAAGAAATAACCAGCAAATACATTGCATACATTATTACAGCATTTGTATTTAATGTGGCCGAATTTATTGCAACTATATATACAGCCATACAAACCCGTAAGGGCATACATGTTAAATGGATGATTTACGGAGAAATGACTAACACAATTTGCCAGCCATAGCCTATGAAAAAAGCACTTTTACAGGCAATTGTACTTGCCGCCTTATTCTTTGCTGTATGGTATGGCCTGTCGCGGATAGATTGGCTAAAGTTGTTTAAAATAGAACATATCAGCAGTAAAACCGAAGAGCAGGTTGGCGACATATTATGGGATGCATTTAGCCAGTCGGAAGATGAAGTAAGTAATACGCAAATAACTTTGCCGGTTGATAGTATACTTACACGCCTTTGCAAAGCCAATGGAATAAACCGAAGCGAAATAAAGCTGCACGTAATTAAAAGCGATCAGGTTAATGCTTTCGCTTTTCCAAACAAACACATGGTGGTTTTTACCGCACTTATTAACGACTGCGAAAATGAAAGTGAACTGGCAGGGGTTATGGCACACGAGCTGGCACACATTCATAAAAACCATGTTACGCAAAAGCTCATTAAAGAAGTAGGGCTTACAACACTAATTTCTATTACATCGGGCAATGCAGGCGGCGCTATTATTAAGCGGATGCTTAAAACACTATCATCTACAGCATACGATCGTAAACTTGAAACGGAGGCCGATTTAACTGCGGTAGATTATCTTGTTAAGGCAAATATAAATCCTGAAGCATTTGCTGATTTTCTGGAACGGCTGGCCGATAGCGAACCCGAAATTGTAAGTGATATGACATGGATGAGTACCCATCCCGATTCCCGCAAAAGGGCACTTAAAATACTGGAAGTGTCTGAAAAAAAACATCACGAAAACTCTCCAATACTAGCTCCCGAAACCTGGCAAGAGGTAAAAGATCAGGTAAAATAACCGGATAAGCACTAATTAAACACGGTAAGAAAATTTGGCGGCCATTTTATCATATAAATGCCGAAAAATATTTGATTTGGGCTAATGTCCACAACTATGAGAACGCTGTTATGTGTTTTGGTGCTGCTTTCCATCGGCCCACAACTATTTGCGCAAACCGGCTGGGGTAAAGTTGCTCCGGCACAATTTAAGCAAAGGTATTGCCCTATTGATAGTGCCGCTAATGCCATGGTATTATTTAGCAAGGGCACAATTGAGTTTAAAGGCGACTATGGCGAGTTTTATGTTTACTACCGTAAGCAATACCGTATACAGATATTAAACAAACAAGGGTTTGATGAGGCCAATAAAAGTATTGTTTATTATTCCAGAGGTAATGTAGAGGCTGTTTTTGACTTTAAAGCGCAAACCTTAAATGCAGATGACAAAGGGAATATTGTAGCTACAAAGCTTGATGGTAAGTTAATTACAGAAGAGAAGCTTGATGATAGATTTACTGTGCGTAAGTTTGTTTTTCCCGATATAAAAGAGGGCTCTATTATTGAGTATGATTATACTATTCGTTCTCAAAACTACCGCTTTATTGATGATTGGGATTTTCAGAGCGACATACCTACCCTTCGCAGCTCAGTTAACATGCGGTGCCCTGAGTTTTTAAAGTTTGTAACGGTAGCACAGGTGCCAATGGGCCTGGATGAGCATAAAGCAGATGAGTTTTTAGAATCGTACCAGGCTTCTTTGTTGGGGTATAAAAATAGTGACCGTGTAGATGTAAAATGTACCGATGCTTTGTATGCTATTAATAATGTACCAGCGCTTAAGGCTGAGAAGTATATAACTACTATGAAAGATTATGAGGCCAGAATATCGTTTGTTTTGTCCTCAATCAGTCTGCCCGGGCGTACTAAAGAAGAGTTTAGCGACAACTGGTCAACAGTAGCAAAAGAGCTGATGAGAAGCCAGTTTTTTGGTTTGTATCTGAATGGTTTGGGCGAGCATTTGAAAATAGCGAAAGAACTTACCCATAACATAGCAAGTAAGCAGGAGCGGGCTAAAATTATTTACAACCACGTGTCGCATCATATTAAATGGGATAAAAAATTCAGGGTTTTGCCGTCAGATAATCTGGCAAAGAGCTATAAGAATGGTACAGGCTCGTCGGCAGATATTAATATGATATTGCTTGATATGCTGAATGCTGCAGGCGTAACTGCAAGGCCGGTTCTGATAAGTACCCGCGAGCATGGTAGTATTAAAAAGGTGTTTCCCGACTTGCAGCAGTTTAACCACGTACTGGTAGAGGCTGAACTGGATAGTAATACCATTTGTATGGATGCAATAGGTGCAGCAAGGCCCTGGTACCTGCCATCAGTTCATTCGCTTAATTTTATTGGCCTGCGGATAGAAGACAATGTAGCTAACTGGATTAATATAGTTCCATCGAAGGGGTCATCCTCCTCATTGGTAAGTACTATTGAGTTAGATAAGTCAGGGGGTATTGCGGGTAAAATGATATTACAGGCAAATGATTATGAGGCAGAGGGTTTGCGAAATGCTTTGGCATCTAAAGATATTGGCGAATGTATTAAGGCCGAAACAGTCATAACAGATGGACTTGAAATAGCAAGCCCTGTTGTAGAGAACAAAGACGAAACGGAGAAAAAATTACGAATAACTTTTAGTGTTAAGAAGAATGCCGCAGATGAAAACGCGGATATTATTTATCTGAATCCTTTTTTGGCTAAGTTCAGAAACGACAACCCGTTTAAATTAAGCAAGCGTACTTATCCTATAAACTTCGCCTATCCTTTCGAAGAAACTATAAAAGTTTCGGTTAAGATACCTGAGGGATATGTGGTAACAGATGCCCCAAAATCTATGAATGTAAAACTGGATAACAATGCAGCGGGATTTGTTTTTTTGATAGCTAAAACTGAAAGTAACATACAAATAACCAGCACGCTTAAAATCTCTGAAGCCGAGTATAATGCCGAGTATTATGAAAACCTGAAGAGTATTTTTGCCCATGCTGTTGAAGCATATAATTCTGTAATAGTTTTAGAGAAGAAGAAATGATAGTGGTTAGGTTATACCTTGTTGTTTTGTTTGTTTTAAGCGCTGCAGTGTACAGTAGCGCACAACTTTGGTTTGTACCTGCCAATGCCGATTCAATCTGGAATAATGCTAATGCTGTAGTAAGGTATGATAGTACAACGTTGGAGATAAAAAGTAAAGACCTTGCCTTTTACACAACAGAGAGGGTTGTTTCTGTATTAAAGCCTGGTGGCAACGCCGAGGCTGTTGTTACAGTTTTTTATGATGCTAAAGATGAATTGGTTGATTTTAAGGCCTGGGTATACGATAGGTATGGTAATGAGGTTAGGCAGTTTAATAAGCGCGATGCAGAAGATTATTCGGCAAGCGATTATGATGAAATATCCGATTCGCGTGTAAAGGTCTGGAAACTTTCGGCTGCACTGCTACCATACACCATAAAATATTGTATAAAGCAAAAAATTGGAAATACCTATATATTGCCAAGGTGGGTGCCGGTTAGCAATGAGGTAATTGCGTTGGACTATGCTGTTTTTTCAATTAAAGCTCCGCAAGAAATAGCTACTCATATTTTGGCTAGTAATGTAGTAGCCGGGCCGGGCGCTAATACCTGGTATGTAAACAATTTTAAGCCAGTTAAAGAAAAACCCTATTCGCGCAATATTATGTCGGTGGTACCTCAGGTAGCCTGTATGATGCACGAGTTTAGTCTGTATAAAAATAGCGGCTCTGCAGCCAGTTGGAACGATATAGGTAAATTTGAAAGTCAGTTAAATTCAGGGGTAGATGATTTTACCGAAATTAATGATCCACAGATTGATGCAATAATTGCAAACAGCACCAATAAACACGATATTATAAACGGGCTATACTATTACCTGCAAAACAATTACAGATATGTAAGTATACAGTTGGGGTTAGGAGGCTGGCAACCTAAAGCTGCTGCGTACACATTTAAAAAGAAGTTTGGCGACTGTAAAGCATTAACCGTTGAAATGAAAGCCATACTGAAGAAAGCAGGCATTGAGTCAAATTATACGCTTGTTAATACACTCGACTCGAGGATAGAGCCTACTGATAGTTTTGTACACTCTCATTTTAACCATGTAATTTTATGTGTGCCCTTGGTACAGGATACGGTTTGGCTGGAGTGCACCAGTCAACTTGACCCGCCGGGCTTTTTGGGTAGTTTTACAGAAGATCGTAATGCGTTGTTAGTATACGATGGTGGGGCACGTATAATACATACCCCTGTTTATACAGAGGCAGATAACCATCGTTGCGCAACAACAGATATAAGCTGGCAGGAGGGTGGCGACTGTTTAATAAATTCGCACATTACACTTACCGGCGAAATGCAAGAGAGGCTTAGGGCAGTGTTTGCCGATAGAGAAGCGACAAATATTGAGCAGGCTCTTTTGCAGCAAATTAGTATACCTAATGCGCATATGAACGGATACGAAGGTTTGCAGGTAAGTAACCTTAAACCCGAGCTTGCATATGGTGTTAAATTCAGTAGCCAATATCCTGTAAAGCAAATCGGATCGCGTTTGTTTGTTCATACAAATGTATTTAACCCGCTTCGCGAATTACCGGATAAGGCCGATGCCGGAAATTTACCCGTTAAAATAAAACAGGGTTTTGTTCAGGCAGATACACTTGTTTTTCGATTACCTGCTGGCCTGCAGCCAGAAAACTTTAAGG
>JBJOOW010000099.1:0-2788 GCA_046051095.1 Bacteroidota bacterium
TACTAAAATAAAATCGCAATTAGAGGTTAGCCTTATACAAACACGCGATAATGAATCGTACCGCGAAACCATGCATTCTGTACTCGAAGATTTGAACGACCTGATTTTTATGATCCAGGATTTGCTCAATTTTTCACGCCTGCAAACTAATCACGTAATAGCTAATAGCCCGTTGCGGATAGATGAGTTGTTGTTTGATATTACCAATATGGTACGCCAGCAATACCCCGACTACCGGATACACATACACATTAACAACCCGCCACAAAGCGATGAACAATTGATTTTTTATGGCAACAAGCAACTATTAACCACTGCTATAAAAAACATAGTAGAAAATGCCTGCAAGTATTCGCCCGATCATACAGCATCGCTTGAGTTAAGTATAGAAAACGAAATTATATCGCTCGCTATTATCGATCAGGGCCCCGGTATACCTGCCGATACGCTTCCCTATATCTTCGAGCCTTTCTATCGCTCGCCTGGTGTGGGCCGTGTTAAAGGTTTTGGTATTGGTTTGGCGTTGGCCCACCGTATTATTAAAGCCCACAAGTTTTCTATAAAAGTAGAGTCTACTATCGGGCAAGGCTCTCGCTTTACAATAAAGTTTTCTAACTAATTTCTAACCAGTAGCTTACTATCAATAACATAGTATTGTAATGTAAATGTTTTTTTACAGATTGGATTTAAAAACAGGTTAAGAAAGGCCTTGTTGTAAATTGAAGGAGGTTTGCAACAATGGCCTTTTTTATTGTTTAGCCCTCAACCCATGAAGAAAAGTTATTATTTCCTTGTACTATCGCTTGCACTTTTTGCCGGTGGCATAGGTTTTATTATTGCCCGTAATATACCGGTGCCGGTTAGCCAGCAAACTACCTACACCGAACCTAAAGAAAACTGCCCAACTAACGAATTACGTTTGGGTAATGCCGGCGGTTATAAATTTATTAACCCCTTGCTGGAGTGCGATAGCTACCAGCCATCGCAGCTTACTTCGGTAGCGTCGTTACAAAAAAGACTTTCCGATTCGGTACAGCAATTTGTAAAACTTGGTATGGCCGACACCGTGGCTGTTTATTACCGCGACCTAAACTTTGGCCCATGGATTGGTGTAAACGAACAGGCTAAATTTTTACCTGCCGATATGCTTAGTGTACCGGTAGCTATTGCGGTGTTTAAAAAAGCTGAAAACAACGCCGGCTTTTTAAACAAGCAGGTTAAATACGTAGTAAACGAAGGGGTAGATCAGGGCGACTCGGCAGCGCTAAGCAATGGCAGCCAGTATACCATACTACAAATTACCGAACAGATGGTTAGTCATAACAACGATGCCGCTAAAGATGCTTTGGAAAAAGAACTGGGAGATGATTTTATATCGCAGGTTATGAAAGATATAGGTGTAAACACAACTACAGGAATGGCTGTTTCGGCAAAAGACTATTCGGGCTTTTTCAGGTTGTTATATAACGCTACTTATCTTTCGCGATCCAATAGCGAACTACTTCTTGCTATGCTTCATCGCAATAAATATAACCAGGGCATAGGTGCTGGTTTCCCAACCGAAATTGCACTGGCCAACATGCATAGCGAACATTCGTTGGGTAAACGCGTAATGGTACACGAATGTGGCGTTGTGTACGTACCCCACTCTGCTTATTTATTGTGCGTAATGTCAATAGGTAAAGATAAGGCCCAGTTGTCAACTATTGTAAAACAGCTGTCCTCATTGGTGTATACCGAAACCACCAGCCCAACTCAATAACGGTATTTACCAGCACCAACGGCCATTGTATTTTTATGTATAGCTTATTGTAAATCAGTAAAGTGTTGTGGTATTATCCACAATTTTACCCTGCCGTTTGCCCTTGTGTACCTTTGTAGTATCGGTGCGCACTTTTTTTTCGGTTTATTTGGCAGTATATTTAAAGACCTTTTTTAGAAAAATACAGTACAAAACAGGCTAAACTACCTGCATAGCAAAAATGGAGAACCCCGCTGTAGATATTGAAGACGGAAGAAAACTAATACTGAAAGAGTATCGCAGTTTGCTGCGCTCATTACGCAAAAACGTTACCCAACAGGAGCGTAAAATGGTGCGTGCTGCATTTGAACTGGCCATGGAAAGCCACAAGGATATGCGCCGTAAAAGCGGCGAACCCTATGTGTTGCATCCGATAGCCGTTGCCAAAATTGTAAGCGAAGAAATGGGCCTCGACGCCATTTCGGTGGTTTGTGCCCTGCTGCATGATACGGTAGAAGATACTGAAGTAACGCTCGAAGAAATTGAACGCATGTTCAATAAAGAGGTGGCCCGTATTGTAGATGGGCTTACCAAAATATCGGGCGTGTTCGATCTTAACTCATCTATACAGGCCGAGAACTTTCGTAAGTTGTTGCTTACACTTAACGATGATATACGGGTTATACTTATTAAGCTGGCCGATCGCCTGCATAACATGCGTACCCTCGATTCGCTTAAACGCGAAAAGCAGTTGAAAATAGCCAGCGAAACCATGTTTTTATATGCACCGCTGGCGCATCGCATGGGTTTGTATGCTATTAAAACCGAGCTTGAAGATCTTTCGCTTAAATATACCGAGCCCGAGCTATATCGCGAGATAGCCCAAAAGCTGCAGGAAAAGAAAAAGGAGCGTACCCGCTTTATACACGATTTCATTAAACCGCTGAAAGAAGAGCTGGAGAAACGCGGCTTTAATTTTGATATATACGGTCGCCCTAAATCTATTTATAGTATATACAATAAAATAAAAAACAAAGGCGTACCCTT
>JBJOOW010000100.1:0-3802 GCA_046051095.1 Bacteroidota bacterium
ATATTAGCACCCTGACCAAACACAGCCAGATAGGCTTTATTGAAGTCGAGTGTAGCGCCGAAGTTGCTGCTGCTAACCCACCAACCTGCCGGTGCGGTTTGCATGGCGCCGTACAGCATCAGGTAGGCGTAGCTAATCATTATAGCAGCTATCCACGATATGAAGCGCACGCCTTTAACGCCAAAGTATTCGTTGATGATGTCAGTCATTACAAATACAAAGGGCCATAGTATAACGCCACAGGTTTGGCTAATGCCATCGAAGTGTACGCCGAATAAATCGAACACCGGTTTTTGAATGCCGAGTGTTTCATCTAACGAGAAAATTTTTACGCCCATAAACTCGGCCACCATAGCGTTGGCTATGAAAAACGCGCTGAGTATAATATACAGGCGGTTGGTTTTATTTTGAAAGAATGTCATATGTTGTCTAATTCAAATTAACACCACCCCTTCTCCGCTTATGCGGAGACAACCCTCCTTAAAATACCGCCGCTGTTGCGGCGAAGGAGGGGAGCTAAAACAGCCGAAATGCAACACACCCCTGCAAAATTTTCTACTAAAAATTTTGCTTCCCCTCTCGAGAGGGGCAAAATACAAACAGCCGCCTTTCCCATTGCAAGCGGATTTGTATCAAGGCAATCTGGTATTACAAGATTGCTTCGTCACTCGCAGAGCCTCGTTCCTCGCAATGACGCCCTGCTTTTTGTATTTATTGCCGACTGCAAATTGCTGGCTGCCGACTATTACACCACCACATTAATAATACGGCCTTTTACAAACACAAACTTTTTAAGCGGTGCGCCGTTGGTCCATTTAAGCACAGCTTCTAAACCAAGTATATGTGCCTGTGCTTCGTCGGCGGTAACATCTAAACCAAGCTTAACCTGTGCACGTACTTTACCGTTAATAGATACCGGATAATCGAACTCGCTTTCGGTAAGGTATTTTTCTTCAAATGCCGGAAAGGCTGCCTGATGTATGCTGCCGGTGTTGCCCAGCTTGCTCCAAAGCTCTTCGGTAACAAACGGTGCAAACGGTGCCAGTGTAATAAGCAGTGGTTGCAACACGGCGCGCTTACTGCACTTAAGGCTGGTAAGCTCGTTAGTGGCAATCATAAATGCAGATACACAAGTGTTCAGGTTAAGCCGCTCTATATCGTCGGCTATTTTTTTAATGGTTTTGTGCAGCACTTTCATTTCGGCATCGGTAGCGGCCTCGTCGGTTACTTTCCAGCCTTTATCATCGTAAAACAGGCGCCAGAATTTCTTTAAGAAATTGCTTACACCGCTAATGCCTTTATCATCCCACGGTTTGCTTTGCTCTATAGGTCCCAGGAACATCTCGAACATACGGAAACAATCGGCGCCGTATTGAGCTATAACGTCATCTGGGTTAACTACGTTATACTTTGACTTGGACATTTTTTCTACTTCAGTTCCACATAAATATTGTCCATTTTCGTTTAGCAAGAAAAACACTTCGCCCTTTGCTAAACGAGAACTTGATTTGAACGCATTTATATCTAATATTTCACCATTTACTAAATATGCTTCAACATTCAGAACAGAATAACTTAACTCAATATTGAATGGAGTTATATTGCTAATTTGTTTTGAGACTAAAAAGTCGAATATTTTATCGAACCATTCAACTCTACTTTCGGTATAAAGTTTATGGTATTCTTTTGAAGTGAATATTGGATTTGGGATCAATCTGTTTCCCCTAATGCCATTATTGCTTTCATATACTTCAACTCTATATGCAAACTTACTTACCCCCTGTATCATCCCCTGATTCACCAGTTTTTTAAATGGTTCTTCGGTAGGTACATAGCCTAAATCGAACAGCACCTTGTGCCAGAAACGGCTGTACAGCAGGTGACCAACAGCATGCTCGCTGCCGCCAAAGTATACATCCACGTTCTGCCAGTAGTCAATAGCTTGTTTGCTGGCAAAAGCGTTGGGGTTGTTAGGGTCCATATACCTAAACCAATACCAACTGCTGCCTGCATAACCGGGCATGGTGTCGGTCTCTAAGTTCTTGGCAACCCAATCGGCGTTAGTTGCCAACGGGCTGCGGCCATCGCCACCGGGTTTGTAGCTTTCTACAGCGGGTAGCACCAATGGCAGTTCGCTCTCATCTAAGGCTACGGGTATATCGGCTTCATCGGTAGCGCTTTCATCTACAAATGGGGAATCGGGCTGGTCGTACACTTCATACTTAATAGGGAAGGGCTCGCCCCAGTAACGCTGGCGGCTATAGCTGGCATCGCGCAGTTTGTAGTTAACCTGTCGCTTACCAATTTTCATATCCTCTACGCGCTTAATCATTTCGGCAATGGCATCGGCTACCTCCAAACCGTTTAAAAAGTCGCTGTTTATCATTTTGCCTACCTTATCCTCTATGGTAGCGCCCTCGTACATGGTTTTGTCAATTACCTCTACTATGGTAAGGCCAAATTTTTCGGCAAACTTACGGTCGCGCTCATCATCGGCAGGCACGGCCATTATTGCACCGGTGCCATAGCCAGCAAGTACATACTCTGCCGTCCAGATCGGAATTTTAAGGCCTGTAAACGGATGCTCGGCAAAAGAGCCGGTAAAGCAGCCGGTTACTTTTTTCTCCTGCTGGCGCTCTACGTCGCTACGGCTTTTTACATAAGCCAGGTAAGCGTTCATCTCTTCGCGCTGCTCGGCAGTTATCAATTGGTCAATGTACTCATGCTCTGGCGCTATTACTAAAAAGGTAGCACCAAACAGGGTATCGGGGCGGGTGGTAAATACTTCCAGCAAAAACTCTACTCCCGGCACATTAAACTGTATCAAGGCACCTTCGCTGCGGCCTATCCAATTGCGTTGCTGGTCTTTCAGGCTGTCGCTCCAGTCAATAGTATCAAGGCCCTGTAGTAAACGGTCGGCATATTCGGTAATGCGCAGGCTCCACTGGCGCATGCGCTTACGGGTTACAGGGTAACCGCCGCGCTCGCTTTTGCCATCCTTTACCTCATCGTTAGCCAGTACACAGCCCAATGCCTCGCACCAGTTAACCTCGGTATAGCTGCGGTAGGCCAGGCGGTAAAACTGTAGTATGCGCTCTTTCTGTTTTTTAGAAAAAGCTTTCCAGTCGTCGGCAGTAAAGGTTGGGTGCAGGGTTGGGTCAAACTGTTTCCAGCCTGTTGTGCAGCCATAGGTTTCAAAACCGCTTATCAGCGTTTCTATAGGCTCGGCGTGGTTTTTTTCGCGGTTATACCAACTGTTGAACAGCTTTAAAAATATCCACTGGGTCCATTTATAATAGTTGGGGTCGCAGGTTTTAACCTCACGGCTCCAGTCGAAACTAAAGCCTATTTTATCCATTTGCTGGCGGTAGCGGGTAATGGCAGTATCGGTGGTAACCGCAGGGTGGGTGCCGGTTTCAATAGCATATTGCTCGGCAGGCAGGCCAAAGGCATCGTAACCCATAGGGTGCAATACATTGTAGCCTTTCAGGCGTTTGTAACGGGCATATATATCGCTGGCTACATAGCCCAGCGGATGGCCTACGTGCAGGCCCGCACCACTGGGGTAGGGGAACATATCCAGCACATAATATTTGGGTTTGGTGGTATCTTCAACTACCTTGTAGGTGGCGTTATCTTCCCAGTATTTCTTACACTTTTCTTCAATTTCGGTAAACTTATATTCCATGGTTGGCACTTGTAGTTATAAGGGCACGAAATAAGAAGAATTTGCCAATATGTAAAGAATATAGAGCCAGGAGCATAGAACATAGAGCCAAGAACCGAGAACAGAGAGCATAGA
>JBJOOW010000101.1:0-3826 GCA_046051095.1 Bacteroidota bacterium
AAATACACGACAGGTACACGACAAACCCACAAAACTGGTTTACATTTGCCCTATGAAACAACTTTTGGCGCAGTTAGAAGTTATAAGCGATATACTGGCAGAAGACAGTGAGGCCGCGCTGAAGGAGATTGAAGCGTTCAGAGCGCGGGAGAGTAACCTGAAACATAAATTTGTAAGGGCTAAAGCCGATTTGCTGGCGCTGATAGTAGCATCGGTTTTTAACCGGTTTGATAAACAGTATATAGATGACGTAGCCCTGCTTAGGTATTTTGAAGAGGGAGAGTACTACGAAGAGGCAGCACAGTTACTACTGGCTAAGGCCCGCCATTATTTTATGAATAGCCACCTGGCCGAAGGGGAAGCCCTTTTGCACTATCTGCGCGATGGGTATTTGGATAAAGTATCGCTGCGCAGCGAGATTGTGTACCTTACCAGGGTTGCCTTTGTGCATGGGCGCAGGCATCAGTATGATGAAGTGGCACGTATAAGTTTATTAGCGCTTGATAAGCTTAAAACCTACGAGCCCAAAGCCGCTTGGTATTATAGTATATACACCATTTTTTGCACCAACATTGCCGAAAGTTACCACAGCAACCAGGATTATGAAAAAGCATTGCCCTATTTGCAGCAATGTATTGGTATAGCCGAAACACAAAAAATACCCCTTTACAATAAGTATAACGTATACAGCTATGTAGCCTACTATCACGATTATAAGGCAGAACACCTGAAAGCGGCTGAGTGGTTTGAGCGCATAATAACCATGCTGCACAACCAACCGGGGCACGAATACTACGAGATACATTCGCGGCTTAATGCAGCGCGCCAGTATGCTATGCTTTGCAGGGCGTTGCCGGTTAGCGAGGTACCACTGCGCAACCGGTATATACAAAAGCAACAGGATTTGCTGTTGCCGCTTAACAACCGTATTACTGACGAAGATGGCAACTACTTAAGTTGGTTAATGGCATTGGCAGAACTTGAATACCAGCAGGGGGAGTATGAAAAAGCTGTGGGGCACCTGCAGAAAAGTCTTGATATGTATACTGCCAGAGAACACCACAAAGGTATATTGGATTGTAACAAGCTATTGCATCAGGTTTATTACGGTTGGGGAACGCAGGAGGGAAGTGCCGGGAAATTGCAACAGGCGTATATGTATCTAAAATCGGCAAGCGATATGGTGGCTGCACAGGCCCGGCAAACCAACCTTGAGAAAATAGAAGCTATACAAAACAAACTGCAATTGCAGGAGCAAGGGGCCAGAGAGCAATTGATGCAACAGCAAATGGATAGCCTGAACAAAGAGGTGCGTTTGAGCGCTATTAACCTGCAGGAGAAGATTAAACTGCTGGATGATATACGGGTGTTTGCCGAATCGTATAAAAAGAAACGGGCCGATAAGAAGGAGTTTATAGATGCGGTTATAAAAAAGATTACAGCCATTAAAATAACCGAACAGGATAAAACCCTGTTGCAGCAAAAAATGGAAGAGAGTAACAGCACCTTGTTTAAGCTGCTAACCGAAATGTACCCCCTGCTTACACCGCACGAAGTGCGCACCTGCGGACTTATTAAAACAGGGCTTACCAATAAAGAGTTATCTAAACTATACGGAATAGGAGAGCGGGGCTACGAACAGCTACGCCACCGCATAAAAAAGAAAATGAACCTTGGCCGAAACGATAACCTTATAAAGCACCTGATGAACCTCAGCGGCGCGCAGGCCGGTTGATTAACTTTTGCAAGCAGTCTATTTATTTACTAATGAAATATGTCCATTAAATTACCTATAGATTATTTCTGCAATACAGGCAAATACCATTTTTAAACAGTGTATAGCTGTAACCTGCGCCTGGCGTTATATCCTGTTTTTAACAAAACTCCGTCTTTTAGGCTATAAATAAATCTTATTCGGTGCTTTTTATTTGTATAACATACAAATAATATCATGGAAAAACCAATGTTAGCGCTAGCGGTGGTAAATGCCCTTTTTAATATAGCTATTATTTTAACGTAACAGATTGTTTTTTTTATAAAATTACTTATTATGAAAATGGCCAACACAAGGCTGATAGTGCTGTTATGCTGTGCCATAGCAGCAGGCAGCTGCCAAAACAAAGGTAATACACCAAACAACGGGCAAAACGAGGCGCCAGCTATTGCAGCAGTACCGGCAACAGCAGCAGATACACTTATAACTATTATTCCCGGCGAGTTTATTGTATCATATAGCGATGCGCTTATACAGGAATTGAAACTTACATTCATTAATAAAAAAAGTACAACGTTTGCGCAGCAGCAGGCTAATCTTGTAGCAGAGGCAAGCCGCCAGCTTAAAAGCGAACTAAAGGCCATAGACCCCGATATAGAAATTACCGGCGCCACCAGCGTGTGCGCTTTTGTAAAATCTGACAAAGACCTTACAGCTATTGCAGATAAAGCATTGCTATTTACAAAGGTGAGCAACATAAAGCCTAATTACAAAGTAAAAGTAATTGTTGAAAAGCCTGCCGTAGCCGCACCACCCGCCCGCGAGCTACAATGGGGTGTAGAGCATGTGCGAAATATACAACCAGTTAATGGCACGTTTAAGCCGGTATGGATATTAGATAGCGGTATAGACCCTACACATAACGATTTGAACGTAGATGTGATTAACAGCCGTAGCTTTGTTGCCGGCGAAACTGTAAACGATGGCCTTGGGCATGGCACGCATGTAGCGGGTATTATAGGTGCACTGGCCAATGGCAGGGGTGTAGTTGGTGTTGCACCAAATACACCCATAAGGGCACTAAAGGTAATTAACAACGCCGGGTATATGACATTAGCCGATTGGTTAACGGCGCTGCAACACGTAATAGATAACGGTAAGGCAGGCCAGGTGGTTAATATGAGTTTGTTTAGAGGCTTTGGAGCCGATAATAATGAAAGCCGCTTAATTGCAGACATAGCACGCGGCGGTATGTACGTAGTTATGGCTGCTACTAACACCAACAATACGGGGGCTCGGGTTAATATAAATACATATCGTAACGGCGTATATCCGGCAGTTATTAATGGCAACAGAATTTTTACTGTTTCGGCTATGGATGTTAACCATGCTTATTTTAACCTTAGTAACTACGGTGCATCGGTTGATTATGCGGCACCTGGGGTAGATATTGTTTCTACCACACCGGGTAACGCATACACCAGCATGTCGGGCACCAGCATGGCGGCACCACATGTAAGTGGTTTACTGCTATTGCATAACGGTATTATTGACAGCCAGGGTACAGTTAGCGGCGACCCAGATGGCCAACCCGACCCTATTGCACATGAACACTAAACGGTGTATTACGGGGTGCGTTTTAACGTGAATAATGCAGAGCGTTTACCTGCCTGTGCAGCTACATCGCATTTTGAAGAGTCGGTGCTGGCATTATCGCTTACTATATATAATGTGCCTTGTCCATCGGTGCACAGACCCTCTATATTTTTGTGATACTTGCCATTGCAGGCAGTGTTTAATTGCTTAGAAATATCGGTTACCAGGGCATTTTCATAATTGTACGGTTTGCCTGTGCTATCAATATCTATAGTTGATATTTGATATACATACATATTGGTTTTTAAGCATACCAGCTGCTTTTTTCCGGCATCAAAATACATATCGCAAACACGGGTGTTGTTTTCATCATTGGGTTGTATGTTGATAGTATCAACGGCAGCAGATAAGTTATCAAGTTTAAAAGTATAAAGCAAACGCGTGTTTCCGGTTACAGGTTTTTCCTGCTGTATATATATAGCCTGCCGGATTAACAGCTATTGATTCAAAACCATT
>JBJOOW010000102.1:0-2601 GCA_046051095.1 Bacteroidota bacterium
ACCAGTATGGCGAGGAGCACTACAGCTTCGTAAACGGACAGTACACCGTACAGGGCGGTACGCACTTATTGGCGTTCCGCGAAGCGGTAGTTAAAACCGTGCGCGATTTTTATAAAAAAGATTTTGACGCTGTAGATATACGCGAGGCCATGGTAGGTGCCGTATCGGTACGTATACAGGAGCCTGTTTTCGAAAGCCAGACCAAAACCAAATTGGGTACCGATAAACTGCATGGCGAAGACAAAACCATGAAACAGTTTTTGCTGGAGTTTGTAAAGGAAAACCTGGATAACTACCTGCACAAAAATCCGCAAACCGCCGAGGCTATGCTTAAGCGCATACTGCAAAGCGAACGCGAACGTAAAGAGATTGCCGGAATTAAAAAGCTGGCCAACGAACGCGCTAAAAAAGCCAACATACACAACAAAAAGCTGCGCGATTGCCGCGTACACTTTAACGATGTAAAAGCAACAGAGCGTTTAAATACTACGCTGTTTATTACCGAAGGTGACTCGGCCAGTGGTTCTATTACCAAAAGCCGCAACCCCGATTTACAGGCTGTGTTCAGCTTACGCGGTAAGCCGCTTAACTGCTTTGGCATGACCAAAAAGGTTGTGTACGAAAACGAAGAGTTTAACCTGCTGCAACACGCACTGAACATAGAAGACAGCATAGATGACCTGCGCTACAACAACATTGTAATAGCTACCGATGCCGATGTGGACGGCATGCACATACGCCTGCTGTTGCTTACTTTCTTTCTGCAGTTTTTCCCCGATGTGGTACGTAACGGCCACGTAAAAATACTGGAGACGCCACTGTTCCGCGTACGCAACAAACAAAAAACCATATACTGCTACAGCGAAGAAGAAAAACAGGCAGCCATTAAAGAACTGAAAGGCAACCCCGAGATTACGCGCTTTAAAGGTTTGGGAGAAATATCGCCCGATGAGTTTGAGGGCTTTATTGGTGAAGATATGCACGTAAGCCCCGTAATAGTAGAAGACCGCATAAAGCTCGAAAGCCTGCTAAGCTACTACATGGGTAAAAACACCGAGGACCGTCAGAAGTTTATTATTGACAACCTGCGCATAGAAAAAGACGAAGTAGAAGGCGTAGCCGCCGAAGAGACTGTAGAGGCATAGCCTTAAATACATTTCACGCAAAGAGCAACTATGAGTTATTTAACCAGCGCCAAAAGTGAAAACGAGCTATCTAAAATAGTTTTCGATGCTGCGTTAAATGTTCATCGTAATCTTGGGCCAGGCTTATTGGAAAGCAGCTACAAAGAATGTTTGTATTATGAGTTAAATAAAATTGGCATAAGGGTAGAAAAAGAAAAAGCATTACCTCTGGTATATGAAGATGTAAAACTTGAAGTGGGATACAGAGTAGATTTGTTGATTGAAAACAAATTGGTTATAGAAACAAAAGCGGTGGATGCATTAAACGATGTTCATTTAGCACAGGTTCTTACATATTTAAAGCTATCGAATTGTAAGCTAGGGTTGCTGATAAATTTTAATGTATCACTTTTAAAAAACGGATTTAGACGAGTAATAAATGGACAGCTGGAATAAAGACATAACCACTATGAACACAAAGACACCACTAAGAGCACTATAGACTAGACCCTTTGTGTACTTCGTGAAACCTTTGTGAACCTTGTAGTAAAAAACATAACCACTATGAACACAAAGAATACACTAAGAACACTATAGAAAAAGCCCTTTGTGCCCCTCGTGAAACCATTGTGAACTTTGTGGTAAAAGCATTTATAGAACATGAAAGAAAAAGACGAAAACGAAAATCAGAATCAGGCGGATAACATCCACGTAGATGGTATGTTTCAGAACTGGTTTCTGGACTATGCCAGCTATGTAATTCTGGAGCGTGCAGTACCTGCCATTGAAGATGGTTTAAAGCCCGTGCAACGCCGTATTTTACACGCGCTAAACGAAATGGACGATGGCCGCTTTAATAAGGTAGCCAACGTAATAGGCCAAAGCATGCAGTACCACCCGCACGGCGATGCCAGTATTGGCGATGCGCTGGTTAACATGGGCCAGAAAGAACTGCTGTTTGATACACAGGGTAACTGGGGCGACGTACGCACCGGCGACTCGGCCGCTGCACCACGTTACATAGAGGTACGCCTGAGCAAATTTGCCAAAGAGGTAGCCTTTAACGATAAAACCACCGAGTGGCAGCTTAGCTACGATGGCCGTAAAAAAGAACCGGTAAACCTGCCTATGAAATTCCCATTGCTCCTGTCGCAGGGTGCCGATGGTATTGCCGTAGGTTTATCTACCAAAGTGCTGCCACATAACTTTATTGAACTTTGCGAGGCCAGCATTAAACACCTGGAGGGCAAAAATTTCCGTCTGCTACCCGACTTTTTAACCGGTGGCTTTGTAGATGTAAGCGAGTACAACAAAGGCGAACGCGGTGGCAAGGTTAAGGTACGTGCCAAAATAGAAGTGGTAGATAAAAAGACCCTGGCTATACGCGAGATACCTTACGGCACTACCACCGAAAGCCTGATAGAAAGCATACTGAAAGCCAACGATAAGGGCAAAATAAAAATTAAGAAGGTTACCG
>JBJOOW010000103.1:0-5604 GCA_046051095.1 Bacteroidota bacterium
TTTCGGTTTTTCCAAACGGTGTTTCAATGGCATCGAAGGCTACAGTACCTACGGTAAGAAGTGACATAGTTGAGTGTTATGTGTTATTGTATAAAGTATTAACGGGCGCGAATATAATAGCCCCACACATAAAAACCCCATGAAATAATACAGCAGTGTGTACACCCTTAAAACCAAGTAGGCTTTGTAATAAGACATACAGTACAGGCTTACACTAACAATATAGGAGCCTTGGTTTTCAAAGCAACAGATGTGTGTAACATATTGCAACCTTAACCGTATTAACAAACGGGGCATACCCTGCCTGAACAGAACCACCAGGGTATACGCCAGTGATTTTTGGGCTGAGCACTAGTAAAAACAGCCTGTTTAATTAAGTAATGATTAACAAACTATTACAAACCCAAATCTTTAACCAGATGAAGGCAAAACTGGCATTATTAACTCTCCTGGCAAGTCCTGTTTTAATGTTTGCGCAAACATCGCCGGATGTGTTTTATAACAACGGCAACGATATTTATATACAGGAAAATGCCCTGATAGAAATACAGGGTAACATGGTTAACAAAACCGGTAGTATAAATAACGATGGTACCATAGAGCTTACCGGCGACCTGCAAAACGACAGTACCGCACAGTTTAAAACGCATACCAACCCGGCATCTAAAGAACGTACGGTTAAGTTTATTGGTAGTGGTACACAGGCCATAAAAGGTAATTTATCGCGCACCTCGGCTGCCAGCTTTTACAACCTGGTAATAGACAAAGCCAGCAGCGATGGTGTAGTAGAAATGCAAACAGATGTAGTGATTAACGGTTCGATAGTGTTTGGCTCGGCAAACCTTACCAGCACCTACGACCCCGATAGTTTTTACCATAACAACAACCGCAAGGGGTTATTAAAAACTTATACCAGCACCGGCGAGTATTTGCTGGATATTAAAAACGGCAGCCCCGATGCTATAGCCGGTTATCCGTTTTTACAAATGGATGGCAACCCAACCAGCGGTTATGTATTAACCAAAGGGGTGCGTGGTACCAATGGGGGTGGCCTGCAACGTGCTATAGGTTCGGCTACCAGTTATCTGTTCCCCATAGGTACCGAAGAGAAAGGCTTTAACGGAGCTATGCTTAATTTTTCGCAGGTACCGGGCAGTGGTAGCGTAAAAACAAAATTCTGCAATGGTTCTTCTAACGCCAGTGGGTCGGTTGGTAACATATCTACCTATTGTAACGGCTGCGAACCTTTACTTACGCCTGATAACGGAGGTTATAACCGCTATATAACCAACAACCAGTGCAATGGCGGTGCGCCGCAATGGCTGGTGTTTGATAAAACTGTAACTAACCACGGCTACTGGAGTTTCGAATCGAGCAATACCGGTTACCAATACGATATGGAGGTGTTTCCGAATGCTATAAACGATGTAATGATGGACCGCTTTGGCCCGCTGCGTGTATTAAAGCACGAGGATGTATATAGTGCCGACCCTTCGCTATCATCGGTAGACTGGAGGCCGGAGATAGAAAGCCTTATTACCAGCACCGACGACCTTACCACCTTTACCCGCAACATGGGTTGCTACCACGGTAATGGTATACCGGGTGGTATATACTCTAACTTTTCGCACTTTGCTGTAGGTGCCAGCCACAGCGGCGGTGCACTACCGGTAAAACTATTGTTTGTAAAAGCCGACCCAATGGGCAAGCACCGCATCCGCGTATCGTGGGCTACATCGCTGGAGATAGATAACGATGGTTTTGAGGTAGAGCGCAGTACCGATGGGGTTAACTATGCTAAAGTAGGCTGGGTAGAAGGCCACGACAACTCTACCGAAACCAACAACTATTATTTCGACGACCGCGTATCGGATAACATACTGTACTACTACCGCCTTAAACAAATAGATAACGACCGCGATTTTGAATACTCGCCGGTGGTTACTGCCAAGCTTAGCGAAAACGAAGGGGCGTCGGCTAACTACTCGCTGTATCCAAACCCAACATCTAACGAGGTGTTTGTAGCGGTAGAAAACCCGGCCGAAGAGATTACCGTACAGCTATTTAATATACAGGGTAAACTTGTTTATGACAACATTTTTCCTGTAGAGCAGCCGGGCGTGACCAAAACAGTGAGCATAGCTATGTCGTCGCTTTTACCATCGGGCACCTACATACTTAACGCTACCACCAACGGTACCCGCTTTAGCAAACAGGTTATACTACAGTAGACGTTAACATTTACCCTGTGAACTAAGTTGTCACGCCTGCGTATAACTCTGTTTACATTTGGTAGTGTAGTTAATCATCAAAAAAAAACTAACCCGCAATAACATGAAAAGTGTTTATCTGCCATTTATACTGGCATTAATAAGTGTGCAGTTGTTTGCACAAAACCCTCATGGTGGCCACGCTGCCAAGGGCGGCCCCAAAAAAGGCGAAAAAGCAACCGACCCGAAAGTGAAAGCTGCCCTGCAGCAAATAGAAGCCAACATGGTAGCTATAGATGGTGGTACCTTTACCATGGGCTGTGTAAACCCGCAGGATAGTGAATGCTACTATTGGGAAAAACCCCGCCGTACTATTACCGTTAATACATTTTACATGAACAAGTTTGCCGTTACGCAGCGCGAATGGAAAACTATAATGGGCACCGATCCCAGCAACAAAAGCTGCCCCGATTGCCCGGTGGTAAACGTAAGCTGGTACGATGCGCAGATGTTTATTAATAAACTAAACCAGCTAACCGAAAAGAACTACCGCCTGCCTACCGAGGCCGAGTGGGAGTATGCTGCCAAAGGCGGCAACAAAAGCCATGGTTATAAATATGCCGGTAGCAACAACGCTATGGAGGTAGCCTGGTACGATACGCTGATATCGCACGAATCGCACCCGGTGGGTAAAAAACTGCCTAACGAGCTTGGCCTGTACGATATGAGTGGTAACGTATGGCAGTGGTGCAGCGATTGGTTTGATGAGAAATACTACAGCACAGGCCCATCTAACAACCCTAAAGGTGCAGCCAGTGGTACCAGCCGCTCGCTGCGTGGTGGTAGCTGGTGGGGCCCGCTTAAAGATTGCCGCGTAGCCAACCGCGATTTATATCCGCCCGATTCGAAAGACGATGATGTGGGTTTCCGTATAGCCCGCGATTAAAAAATAAACCAGCAGCCCCGCACATTGTGCGGGGCTGCTGGTTTATAGGGCATTGGTGCTCAGGGTAGTGTGTTGTGCGCGGCGCGAAAAAAAAATTACAGGTTTGTTGGCATAATTCGGCAGAAAAACTACATTTGCCGTCCCTTACGCAAGGATGCAACACCAAAAACAGGTGTGTGTTAGCCAAGTAAAAGGAGCAAAGAGGATGTTTTCGGGCAGTTTGCCTTAAAAACAGAAGGCCGGAAAACATTCCTCGATAGCTCAGCTGGTTAGAGCACAAGACTGTTAATCTTGGGGTCCCTGGTTCGAGCCCAGGTCGGGGAGCAAAGGCGATACGAAAGTATCGCCTTTGTCATTTTAGGGCGGCGGGTAGAAGAAACGGTTAGTAGCAAAAGCAAATTATATACAATGAACATCGTTACAGCTACATGGCAAGCTAATTGGCACGAACTTGACCAATCGATAAAATGTGGCGTTACAGATGATTGGTGGCTTGTAAAAAAGGATAAGAACGCTATACGTTTTCATACTGGTTTAGATAACAAAGAATGGCTTTGGGTACTTAACGGTGAAATATTAAGTATTACGCACAAAACACTTGGTGCTATAAATGAAATAGATTGCCGCGGTTTAACTTATAGAATAACACTTGCATCGGGTAAGTATATACAGGTAGAGGCTGAAGAAACACCAGGAATGATTGAGAAAGAATTTTCTACTCATATAGAAGATTTTGATACTTGCAATTTTGAGTTTCTGGTTGAAATTAAATTGTCTGAATCTGGATTTACAGGATTTTAGGATTGGCAGGATGAATACAGTGGGCCATATATACAACCCAAGCAGCTGTTGTGCATTCAATCAACTATAAAATATCTGTTATATATTTACAGCAGGGTCCCGCCTCTGTTTATTTATTGTAGCGGAGACCCAGCTGGGACATAAAATATAGCAGGCCATATATACAATGCCGAAGAGGGTTGAGCATACAATTGCTGGCTTTTTGCAATGTAGGTGGTTGGTTGTATGAATGTGGTTGTCGAAGTCAGAGACTTCTAATCATTAAAACTTCGAAGTGACCCTGCGGAACACTTCGAAGAACGGGGAATATTAAAAACGCACTGTATTCGTATAATATATATTTTACATAATACTTAATTTGGTTTCAACCTGTTGAGAAAATATAATTTTTTTTGCAGGTATTGGCAGTTGCATATATTTGTGTGTTAGAAGTAATGTTACGTTTATACAAACATTAAGAGCGAATATAAATAACGAACAATGTCAACAACATATCATTCAAATGGAAGAGTAAAATGGTCCTTAGGAAGCGCTTATCACGACAATGGAAGGACAGCTTTTTCTTTAGGTACCGCCTATCACGACAATGGAAGGATAGCATTTTCTTTGGGTACCGCCTACCACGATAATGGAAGAACGGCGCTTTCTTTGGGTACTGCTTATCACAGCAACGGTAGAACGGCTTATTCGTTAGGCACTGCTTATCATTCAAACGGAAGAATCGCTTATTCTTTAGGTAAATTTTACGACGAAAATGGAAGAATAGTTGATAATAAAAGCTTTAGTATTGGATTAGGAAAAGGTATTCAAATGCAAATCATACCAACAATAATAATTACAGTTTACGGAAGAAAGATAAACTAATGTGTTCCCGCAGGTCTCTGAAACTAAGCCTTAGTCAGGTAGGACCCTGCGGTTCTATATCTATATCACTCCCTGCAGAGTCTCCGTTTCGGGACTCTGCGCAAGCAATAGAGTATAGCTGTGTCCCCTAACCCCGGAAGCGCATCGCCGGTTCTATATCTTTATTAATTGTTTTCTAATAAACATATAATCAGGTCTACGGTATATCTATGGCATTGATTTATTGTTAACTACAACAACCGGTGGGCATTAAACCGGTAAATACCAATTTCAGAATGTTAGCGTGTGTGCACCGGTGAAATGGTTTATTTATATTTGAGTAGTAAAACATAACTAAAAAAGCACACATGAATAAAATTAAAAAAATACTATCGGTAGTAGCTGTATGCGCTATGATAGGTGTGGCTGCGCAGGTGCCACAAAAAATAAATTACCAAACAGTAGTGCGCAGTTCGGCCACCGGAAACCCGGTTGCGGCTAACACCCCCGTAGTGTTGCGCTTTACCATACACGATGATAATGCCCTGGGTGCTACTGTATATACCGAAACAACAGGTACACTTACCACTAATCAGTTTGGGTTAATTAATACCGCATTGGGCCTTTCTGCTAACCTATCCAGTGTCGATTGGTCTACCGGTACCAAATGGTTACAGGTAGAGGCCGATATTAATAACACAGGCACCTTTGCCGATATGGGTACATCGCAGCTTAATGCCGTGCCGTATGCATTATATGCTGCAAATGCACCGGTATCGTTTAGCGGTACCGGTACTATAAACT
>JBJOOW010000104.1:0-9574 GCA_046051095.1 Bacteroidota bacterium
TCTACATAACAGCCATTACACTGTAATAGTTGCACTGGCGCGCACAGACACGACAACGAGCACTTGTGCCAATCCTAATAGAAAAGACACCATTGTACTACAGTACATTCCTACGGGTATAATAAATGTAGAAAGCGACCATGCTTTACAATTATTCCCTAATCCGGCAGGCAATGTTCTAAGTGGCAAGATAGCAGAATATACTGGTGCTACTACCTTGCAGATAATCGCCGCTACCGGGCAGTTGTTTCTACAAAACACCATTACCCAGCCTACCTTTACCGTAGATGTAAGTACCCTGCCGCCAGGCCTCTATTTTTTACAGCTGACCAATGGAAGGCTGCGGATAATAAGGCGATTTGTAAAACAATAGCCAAAACAGGCGGCACCTATGGTGCGCGGTGTTGCTGTTGTTTTTTTGCTACAAACATACAACCGCTACGCGGTGTTAACTACAGATTATAGTTACCATGTATTTGCTCCAAAAGTGCATCGGGCTACACCCGATGCTGTGATATTGCGCCCCTTTGGGGCTTGTACGGCTGGTGTGCTACCTGCCAGTGTTTTGGCGGCGGTTGCTGTTTAACTTTCGTACGTAAATAAAATATAGTTGTTATATATTCATGACTGTGAGGGCTACTCAATTATTTTATATGGAAGCTAAACACCAGCCGCGGCGTAAACTATAGATATGAAAAAGTTACTAGTTATAACTGCTATATTATTTTGTATTCAATTGGGTTCTAAAGCCCAAATACTTATAGATAGCGCCAAAATAGTTCAACTAGGTGATACCCTATACGGCGTTGCGCTGTATGGTGTGTATATGCCAACACCGCCCTGTGCAATAATTGATAGTTCTAAGCAGGTTACTGGCGATACTATTAATATCAGGCTATGTTATTTATATGGTGATGCTCAAAGTTCTGGATGTAAAGCTTATGACACAATAACACTAGGGAATTTGCAGAACAGTAATTATACGGTAGTTGTTGCCTTATCGCGCGCCGACACGACAACGAGCACTTGTGCCAATCCTAATAGAAAAGACACCATTGTACTACAGTACATTCGTACGGGTATAATAAATGTAGAAAGCGATTATGCTTTGCAATTATTCCCCAACCCGGCAGGCAATACATTAAGCGGCAAGGTAGCTGGCTACACCGGCAATACTATATTACAAGTAACCAGCGCCACCGGCCAACTGCTTTTACAAAACACCACTACCCAACCCAACTTTGCCATAGATATAAGCGCCTTGCCACCCGGCCTGTACTTTTTGCAGCTAACCAATGGCAGCCAGCGGGTAGTTAAACGGTTTGTAAAGCAGTAGCGGACGTTAAAACCGTAGACATGAAAAAAATATTGATTGCCGTTGCTGTGTTTTGGGCGGTAACCTTTAGCACCAAAGCCCAAATACACGTAGATAGCGTGCGAATTGTTTCGCTTGGCGATTCAGTCTATGGTTTGGGCTTGTATAATGTAGTTATGCCTTCCGGTCCGTGCACCATCAAAGACAGCACGAAACTAGTGGGACAAGATTCCATCAAAGTTGCACTTTGCTATATGTACGGAAACTCGGCCAGCCAGATTTGCCACGGCTACGATACGATTGTACTTGGGAACATTGGCAATGTGTTTCATACCGTGGTTGTGTCCCTGTCCGCAATCGATGTTTCTACAAACACTTGTGCCAACCCGAATAAGAAAGATACGGTAGTGCTACAGCACATACCCACAGACATAATCTACATCGAAAGTGATCATACTTTGCAACTGTTTCCCAATCCCGCAGGCAACATACTAAGCGGTAAGTTGGCGGGGTATATCGGTGCAACTAACTTGCAAATAACCAGTGCTGAGGGTCATCTGCTTTTACAAAATACCATTACACAAGCAAACTTTGCTATAGATATAAGCGCCTTGCCACCCGGCCTCTATTTTTTACAGCTGACCAATGGAAGGCTGCGGATAATAAGGCGATTTGTAAAACAATAGCCAAAGCAGGCGGCACCTATGGTGCGCGGTGTTGCTGTTGTTTATTTTGCTACAAACAGACGACCGCTACGCGGTGTTAACTGCAGATTATAGTTACCATGTATTTGCTCCAAAAGTGCATCGGGCTACACCCGATGCTGAGGTATTGCGCCCCTTCGGGGCTTGTGCAGCTAGTGTGCTACCTGCCTGTGTTGGTGTTATTAATGTAGTGCGATGCTTTGTAAAGCCCGTTTGCGGGTTGCGTGGTGGTAACGCCGGGTTTAGGTGTGGCGTTGCATTGTTGGTATTGGTGCCATACCAGCATGGTAAATGCGGTGAAGGCACATAAAAACCAGATTATGGAAAACACAGTTT
The DNA here is from genome assembly GCA_046051095.1 of Bacteroidota bacterium. Lineage (GTDB taxonomy): Bacteria > Bacteroidota > Bacteroidia > Chitinophagales > LD1 > Bog-950. Next base: position 2,356 of record JBJOOW010000104.1, read on the forward strand.
TCATACAGTAGGGGGTTAATACCTGTTATTACTACTGCCACGGTATATTGTTGCTTTAGTAAACAAAAAACATACATACCCAAAACTGTTATCGTACAGCCTGCACTTTGAACCGGTACTTAACACCGGTTAACCGGTTACACATAATGCCCGCGTAGTGTGCCCTGGCACTGCCTACACTTATTAAAAAAACAATATTTGATGACAGTGTAAAACTGTGTGAAATTAAATTAGACTATTATTTAATGCGTTAGGGGTGTTAACATTTTAGGGGTAGGGGTGTTAACATTGGTTTTTGTAAGCGACTATTAATCAGCCATTTAACGCGGCAGGGTATTAACATGGTTTTTAAAACCTGCAAAAACTATAACCCCTCAAAGTATTCGATAATGCGGCGTTTAAGTAGTTCGTCCTGCTCTTTTAAAACAAGCTTGGGCATATGGGCAACGGCTTCGTAGTGAGGCCAGCCTTCATCGTCGGTGCCTATAAGTTTAAAGTAGCCATCTTGTGCAAACAGGCGGCACACGGCAACGTGCATCAGGTCCTGCTTCTCTTCTTTCTCCCAGGTGTCTTTTACAATACCTACCTCGTTCATACCTATAAGAAACAGCATGGCATTAATATCGGGCCGTTGGCCAAAATCGTTCTTAACGCGGTTGCGTATCTCGTACCAGCGCAGGGCAAGGCTCTTTTCTTCGTCGCTCTTATTATCGTTCAGTAAAGGCATTAGTGGCTTTTAATTTTTTGTTTGCCGCTTAGCTCGTAGCTATCGGCATCTTTTAAAAAAGGCAGTTGGGTACGGGTTTGCTGCAGGGCATCGTACGCCAGTGTTACAGTGTATACATCTTCGGTTTTGGCTTTGTGGTATAGCGTAGCGCCCAGTGCATCTATAGCCATGGTATCGCCGCTGTGTGGCATACCGGTGCCATCGTTGCCAATACGGTTAACGCCTATGGTGTAGCTTTGGTTTTCTATAGCACGCGCTACCAGCAGGCTTTTCCAGGCGTGGCTGCGGCGCTCGGGCCAGTTGGCTACGTATAGCAATACATCGTAGTAAGGCAAGCCGGTATCGGGGTTAATGCCGTTGCGCGCCCACACGGGGAAACGTAAATCGTAACACACCATGGGGCATATGTTCCAGCCGTTAATATTTACAATAAGGCGCTTACTGCCTGCGGTAAATACATGTGGCTCATCGGTTAACGAAAACAGGTGACGCTTATCGTACGTGTATAGTTTGCCATCGGGCGTAGCCCATACCAGGCGGTTAAAGTAATGGCCGCCTTCGGTAATAATAAGGCTACCGGTAAGATGGCTGTTTTTAGCACGGGCTGTTTGCAGCATCCACTGTATGGCGGTGCCATCCATGGTTTCGGCAAAGGCTTCGGCGTTCATGCTAAAACCGGTGCTGAACATTTCGGGCAGTACTATTAAATCGGTTTGCTGTACCGGTGCCAGCAACGTAGTAAAGTGTTGCAGGTTGGCGGCTATGTTCTGCCAATGCAGGTTGGCTTGTACCAGTGTAATGTTTAGCGGTTTATTCATCGCACAGGTGGTTGTAGTCCTTTATTACTGTTCGCAAAAAATCTTCGGGACCCTCCGTGCGGCTTACATTCATTTTTTGCTGCACCTTGCCGGTAAGTGTATATACCATTTCAAAGTTCTCAAGATAAGTGGAGTTGTTCAGTACCTGCTTTATCAGTTCTACATCGGCGCTGGTTAGCAATTTAGCCTCAGGGTATACAGGTTGGTAGTTGCTGTTTACTTTTTCGTATAGGGTATCGCGCAGGGCCACACTATTACTTGTTTTAATAACCGTAGTGCCGGCCAGCATATCGCCCAGGCGTTGGCATTTGGGGCTTAGTATCATGGCCACAATACCAATACCACCGCCCAATATAAGTATGTTAGCCTCTATAATGCTAAGCAACCAGCGCAACAGGTAAGCGCCTATGCTGGTGGGGTTGCCATCGAGCCGGGCCACTTTTATTTTGCGCACTTTTTTGCCAGGGGTCTGCCCCTCCATAAATATTTCGAAAAGCAGCGTATACAAAAAAATTGGTAACATAAACAAGCCCAGCATCCACCAGGCTCTGTCTCTGTCATCTGTAGTTTTCGAAAGCAGATATGCTATCAAAAACAAATATCCGGCTTTTATCATCGTATCTATAATAGACGCAAGTATACGGTCGCCTACTGTAGCAATTTCGTAGTTAAGCGAAACATTTTGCGCCGTACTTACTTCAAAAGATTCCATAATACTATATTTACACGTGTACGTGCAAATATAAACCCCCGCGCTATAGCCTGTGAGAGAAGTTACGTTTATTAAAATCAATGCGCCCCGTTGGGAGAAGCTTGAACTGTTGCTTAAAAGCAATACCGGCATACACCCCGATGAGCTATCGGACCTGTACATTAACCTGCAGGACGACCTGGCCTATGCCCGTACCTTTTACCCCAAAAGCAACACTACTAAATACCTCAACGAGCTTACGGCCGGTTATCACCGTGTGATATATAAAAACAAACGTGAGCGTAGCAACCGCTTTGTTACTTTCTGGAAATACGAAATACCCTATGCCGTGCTTAAAAGCCACCGGCAAATGTTATACGCCCTGTTGGTGTTTTTGCTGGCAATAGTTATAGGTACTATTTCTGCTGCTAACGATAGCGGCTTTACCCGCCTTATACTGGGCGACAGCTATGTAAACATGACCCTGGAGAATATTAAAAACGACGACCCCATGGGTGTATATGGTAAAATACACGAGCAGGAAATGTTTTTTGCTATATCTACCAACAACATCCGCGTATCGTTTATTACCTATGTACTGGGCTTGTTTGGTTCTATAGGGTCTATATATATGTTGTTTACCAACGGCCTGATGGTGGGCGTGTTTCAACAGTTTTTTTACAATCAGGGTTTAACCTTTACTGCACTCAGCGCTATATATCTGCACGGCGCGCTGGAGCTATCGGCCATTGTAATAGCCGGTGGCGCAGGTATTGTGCTGGGCAATAGTTTTTTGTTTCCGGGCACCTACTCGCGCACCGAATCGGTAATGGAAGGTGCCAAACGCAGCCTCAAAATTATTATAGGTGTAGTACCGGTGTTTGTAGTTGCTGCCATTATAGAAAGCTTTGTAACCCGACACTATAACACCATGCCGGCAGAGTTACGCTTATCTGTAATATTTATATCTTTCACCTTTATAGTAACGTATTTTATTGTATACCCACTTTACCTAAAAAACACTAACCATGCAAAACAACATTCAACTGCTTAAACCGAGAGACCTGGGCCAGGTTATCCGCGATTCGTTTGGATTTCTTAAACTAACGTTTAAACCTTTCTCTACTGTACTGCTACTGGGTGTGCTGCCATTTATTTTGCTGGGCGGCTATCTGTATTCAAGTTTCATATTCAACACCCTTAGCAACCTTCCGGGCCTGAATGAAGGCTACGTAACACGCACCCCGTCTGGCCTGGTTAGCAGAGTACTACCGGCTGTGCTTGCTCTTATGCTGGGCACAGTGGTACTATACCTGGCCTCTATAGAAACCTTTTTTAAATACGAAAAATCGGAAACCGGCACAATTACCTCTGCCGATATTTTTGATGGCATAAAAAGCGATCTGCTGCGTTTTATTAGTTTTATCATACTGGCCATACTTATTAGTGTACTGTCTTTAATAGTAATATCGATAGCCATGGGCTTGCTGGTTAGCCTGGCCAGTATGGCCAGCACAGTTGTAGGCGGTATATTAGGTATAGTGTTTTTCTGTGGCTTTATTTACCTGGGCCTCGCATTTATATTTACGCCGGTTATTTTTCTGCGCGAGCGCTGCGACCTTATAACTGCTTTCAGCCGCTCTTTTTTACTTATTAAAGGGCACTGGTGGCAAACCTTCGGTATACTGTTTGTTATGTACATTGTAATATACTTAATGATGCTTGTGCTGGCACTGCCATTCTACATATTTGTTTTTGCATCGGCTTTCAGTGGTATTAAAACAGGCAATGCCTTACCTCAAATTGGCAACTGGGGGGCCGTATACCTTACCTTCCTGTTTTGCTTTACTACTCTGGTTAGCTCTGTTTTTCACAACGCGGTTATGCTACAATACTACAGCCTTACCGAGCAGAAATACGGCGAGAACGTAATGCAGCGCATTCAGAACATGAACCAGCTTGATAGCGAATCTTTCAAAGCATAATTGGCATGTGGGCAGGCTGGTTTAGGTTTGTAGTAGTAATACTATTGTTTGTTACCGGCACATTGGCAGGCAAATTGGTCCATGCCGATAGTACCCTCGTGCAGTTGCGCAGCTTTGACCAGGACTCGCTAAATAAATATAAAGCTCAGCCTGAGTTTAACTACAAAACAGACGCACCTGCGCAAAACGACGGGCTGCTTACCATGCTGCTGTACTACCTTTCTAAACTATGGAGCCGCCATATATCCGGCGAAACCGACTCGGTAATAGGTAAGGTTATATTTTACGGATTAATGATTGGTGCCGCACTTATGCTAATGCTTAACCTGCTGGGTATAAACATAAAGCACCTTTTTATTGGCCAGCCACAGGCTGCCATTACCCATACAATAGCTGAAGAGAACGTAGCCGAAATGGATTTAGACGACCTGATTAAAAAAGCACTGGCCCAACAGCAATGGCGGCTGGCCATACGCTACCAGTACCTTAAAGGGCTTAAGCTGCTATCGGGCCACAACCTTATACAATGGCAGGCCGGCAAAACCAATATGGATTACTACTACGAACTAAAAAGCCCTCAACTGCGCGATGCTTTTTTGTTTGTAACCAACGAGTTTGAAAAAGCATGGTACGGCAACACCGATGTAAACGAAAGCCACTACCACGATACCCGCATACAGTTCGAAGACTTTTATAAACAGCTTAAATAAGAAGAGGGCACATTGAAACAGAAGCGGTGGCAGTTTATATTATTGGGGCTATACTTACTTGTAATTGTATTAATAGGATTAATACAACCAAAGTCTATTAACTGGCAGCCTACCTTTTTGGCAGAAGATAAAATACCATACGGCAATTACATTTTGCGTAAAGAGCTACACCATATTTTTAAAAGCAGTGGAATAGAAGATAACGCCGTGGGGTTTTACAATTTCTCTCCCCGACCTATAAAAAGCAATTATATAATAATAGGCACCCACCTGCAGGCCGATGAGCTGGATAGCCGGGCAATGCTGCAGTTTGTGCGCAACGGGGGCAACCTGTTTATTGCCAGCAGCGCTATACCTCAAATGTTTGAAGATTCGTTGGGTATACAGATAAAACAAGACTTTGATGTTTTAACCCAGGCCGATTCGGTGCAAACTTGTACGCTTGAGCTTGCCAACCCACAGTTTCACTCATCTTCATTCCGTTTCCGTAAAGAATATACATCGTTGTATATAGACGATATAGACACAGCAGCATACAGCAGTGTTTTAGATGAAGAAAACGAAGAAGATGAAGATGCCGACGCTGCCACCGCACGCACATACAACATACTGCCCCGTACAGCACTAGGCTACGATGATAAAAGCAGGGTAAACTTTGTACAGATACCTTTGGGCGAAGGCAACATATATGTACATACCTTTCCGTATGCGTTTAGCAACTACCACATGCTGGAGGGGAATAACAGTGTATATATACAAAACTGCCTTAGCTACCTGCCTGTGGCACACACCTATTGGGATGAGTTTTATAACCCCTACCGGGTAGTAGAAAACCAAACGCCCCTGCGTTATATACTTTCTATACCGGGTTATAAATGGGCCTACTTTGTTGTTGTTTTTGCCGGCCTTGCTTACGTACTTTTTTTTGCCCGCCGCACACAGCGAATTATACCCACTATAACTGCACCACAAAATCTTTCGCTGGAGTTTACCCGTACCATAGGCACGCTATACTACCAGCAGGGCAACCACCTGGATATTGCCGAAAAGAAAATGACCTATTTTCTGGAGAAAGTGCGTACCCATTACCACCTGCCCACACAACTGCTCGACGATAATTTTCAGCGTAAGCTTGCCTACAAAAGCAACGCACAGTTAGAAACCGTACAGGATATTTTTAAGATATACTTCCACTACATACGCGAAAAAAAACACATACGCACCGAAGAACTGATAGAACTGAACAAAGCCTTTGAAAAATTTTACAACGAAACCGGATTAATAAACAAATAATACAACCGCTATGGAAAACCCAACACCCGAAAACCCAAACACCGAGCTTGACGAGCTGCGCAGTGCAGTAAACCGCATCAGGCAAGAGGTGCACAAAATAATAGTGGGCCAGGATGTAATGATAGACCTGCTGATTACGGCCATACTAAGCAACGGACATGTGCTTATAGAAGGGGTGCCCGGTGTAGCCAAAACCCTTACAGCCAAAATAATATCGCGTTGTATATCGGCAGGGTTTTCACGCGTGCAGTTTACGCCCGACCTAATGCCAAGCGATATACTGGGTACCAACATCTTCAACTTCAAAACATCAGATTTTGAGTTCCGCCGCGGACCGGTATTTTCTAATATTATACTGATAGATGAAATAAACCGTGCCCCGGCCAAAACGCAGGCCGCCCTATTTGAAATTATGGAAGAGCGCCAGGTAACGGTAGATACCAAAACCTACCAGATGGAGGAACCCTTTATAGTTTTTGCCACCCAAAACCCTATAGAGCACGAAGGCACCTACCGACTGCCCGAAGCACAACTTGACCGCTTTATTTATAAAATAGAAGTAGACTACCCTACGCTTGAAAACGAAATACAGATACTAACCGACTACCAGCAGCGCGGCAGCCTTAATAACCTGAACGATGTAGACCCGGTGCTTACTACTGCCGAGCTGAAGAAATACCAGAAGGCCGTGCGCCAGGTATACATAGAGCCTAAACTGGTAGAGTTTATAGCCCGCCTGATACACAAAACACGCGATAATGTAGACCTGTACGTAGGTGCTTCGCCGAGGGCATCGCTGGCGTTGCTTAACTCAAGCAAGGCACTGGCAGCTATACGTGGCCGCAACTTTGTAACACCCGATGATATAACCTTTGCTTCCAAGCCCGTACTACGCCACCGTATTATACTAACTCCCGAAAAAGAAATGGAAGGCACCACTACCAACGATGTGGTAGATGCACTTATTAAATCGGTAGAAGTACCCCGTTAAAAAA
>JBJOOW010000105.1:0-3088 GCA_046051095.1 Bacteroidota bacterium
CAACCGGGTTAACCGACCAGCCCAACAGGTACTCATCGTTAACAGCATGGTTACGGCCGTAAAACATATCGCCCTGCCACCAAAAATCAAAGTGACCGTTTTTTGTACCTGCCTGAGCACCGGTGCCTTCATCTACCGGGCGGCCCTGCGTCTTGGGCCATTGTACAATTTCTATCGGGAAACTTTTATAGTCTTCTACCAATATACCGTAGCCTTTGAGCGATTCGGCAGTAGCCTTTACAAGCTTACTGGTATGCCATGGTAACAGGCCGGGCACATCGGGTTGCAGATAGTTGATTGCTGTTTTGCTCATATGTATTTTGGGTAAGTAAAAAACACTGTTATGAGTTAAGCAGGTGGTAGTTTTATGTTATTAAAACATCAATAAGCGCAACTGCAAAATAATTTCAATTGCATAACAATTGCTTTACGCATAGTGGCAATACTTGTATAAAAATACACCCTATGCGCAACCTGCTATTGCTGTTACTTACTGTAAGTATTGGTATTACCACACAGGCACAAACTACAAGCTGGCGTGCAGAACTGGCTGCCGAAGGTGGGCCGGGCTTTAGTTATATATATGGCGCCGGCGCCAAACAACTTAAAAAACAAAGTCCGCTATTAAGCTACACAACCGGTATAGCGGTGCGGGTTAATACACCAAAAGTAGCTGGTATATACACCGGTATATATGTTGAACGGAAAGGGTTCGACTGGCCTATTGCACTACCAACCACCGATGGTGAGAGCAAAACACTGCACTACCATGCACAATACAATTATGTTACTATACCGGTAATGATAAACGCTACCGTGGGCAAGAAGGTACAGTTTTTTGTAAATGCCGGCGGTTATGTTTCGGCGTTGTTTCGCATACATATTATACAGAAAGAGTTGGGCATAAACAATATTAACCCGGGTGGCTATCACTATGTAGATGCCGGTTTTAGCGGTGGGCTGGGGCTACGTGTACCGTTTGCCAGGGGCTTTGTGTTTTCGCTGGAGGCACGCAACAGTACTGGCTTTTTGAAGGTGGTTAAAAACACCGAGAAGAAAGACGCGTTTTATAATACCAACACCACGTTTATAGCTGGCATAGCCTATAGCTTTAAAGCCTGCGCTAAAAAAAATAAGGCACAACATCCGCTGCGCGATTATTTTTACACCATCACTTATCCATATTCTAACAAATGAAAAAAGTACTGTACCTACTTATTATAGCCGTCCTTAGTAGTTGCCATACCGATAAGAAAAAAAGCAGCAGCCTGTTTGAACCGGTAGCACCCGATTTTAATAACCGCACAGTAACACTACCCAAAGGGTTTAACTATACGGTGCTGTTTAGCGAAGGCGATAGTGTAGTAAATGCTGCCGGAGCTATTGCACCTGCTAAAGGCAGTCAGGATATGGTGGTGTATATCCCCATCAACAACTCAAACGAGCATGGCTGGCTGTATGTAAATCACGAGGAGCATAAACCCAATGCCCTGCTGGGCGATGGTGGTGGAGGCTCGGTGTTTGAAATACAGAAAGAGAACGGCGAATGGAAAGTAAAAGGCAATATACGCTCGGTAGATTTTTCGGGCGTGGGGCAAACATTCCGCAATTGCGGTGGTTCGCTTACACCGTATGGTACTATACTTACTACCGAAGAGGAGTTTCCGCAATCGAACACCGAGATAATGCAGCGCTTTGGCATTACCGATACCAGCGATTATAACGGCAAGAAAAAATACATGAACTATGGCTGGATTGTAGAGGTAGACCCGGTTAGTGGCAAGGCCTTGCGTAAAATAAAAAACTTTGGCCGCTACCGCCACGAGGATGTACAGTGTATGCCCGATAAAAAGACGGTATACCTTACACACGACGACCAGCCATCGATACTGTTTAAGTTTGTAGCCGAAAAAGAAAACGATTACAGCACCGGACAACTATATGCTTACCACCAGCTAAACAATGGTAAAAGTGGCGAATGGCTTACACTACCCATGCAGGAAGATTCGCTGGCAGATGTGGTGAACGTTGCACTGCGCCGCCATGCCACTATGTTTGTAAGCACCGAGTGGATTGAAGCAGTGGGCAACCGGTTATACATAACCGAAAGCGGAAGCCGTAAGTTTAATTTTGATAAAGAAGTAGCACTGGGCGGCGAGCCCTCTTACCACCTGTATACCCATAACCGCACCGAAGGCAATAACTACGCCGACCCTTACGGCCGTATACTGGCTATTGATTTAACTACCCTGCAAACCGATGTAGTGGTAAATGGTGGTGTAAGCCCTGCCGACTCGCTGTTTTGCTTTGCCAGCCCCGATGCTATGACATCGGCAACTATTAACGGCAAAAAGTATTTAATAATAAGCGAAGACTCGCAGGGAGAGCTAAACGGCAAAGCCAGCGCTGAAGTAACTGCGCGTAACGAAACGTACAACGAAGTTTATTTTCTGGACCTTTCGGTAGAGAAGCCTACAATGAACGACCTGCAGCGTTTTATGATGGCACCCGAAGGTTGCGAAACCACCGGTAACATGTTTACACCCGATGGCAAAACCTATTTTGTATCTATACAACATCCATCGGCAGGTAACCCTGCACCGTTTAATAAAAGCAGTGTAATAGCTGTTACCGGTTTTTAGCCATACACATAAAAAATCTGCCCGGCATTGCCGGGCAGATACATCACATAAACAACTATAAACCCACTTTTATTTCTTAGCAGTAGTAAGGGTGCTACCATCTTTTATTTCTTCGCTGGCTTTTAATACCAGTACATCGCCTTCATTCAAATCGCCAAATATTTCAACCTTGTCATCGGCCAGACGGCCTTTTTTAACCGGTATACGTACCGCTTTATTGTCTTCTACCTTTATTACATACACACCTTCATCGGCGCTTACTACGGCACTTTTAGGTACTATCAGTGTACTATCCTGCGCAGGCAGCGGCACTATTACTTCGGCTACCGTACCGGGTAGCAGCTTTTTGTTTTTATTCTCTACATCCATCTCTACACGTTCGCTACGGAATTTATAATCCAGCGCACCGGCACGACGTTTTATCTGCGCCTTAAAAGTCTCACCGG
>JBJOOW010000106.1:0-3939 GCA_046051095.1 Bacteroidota bacterium
TGTTTATACTAAAGCTGGTGGTATTTGCCGTGCCACAGGCATCGGTTATGCGGGCCAGATAAGTGCCGGTATTGTTAAGTAAAAAGGTATTGTTTGTTTGAGGTGGTGACTGCTGCGGGCCGGCAATAATTTCGTAGGTGTATGGTGCAATGCCATAACCTGTATCGGGTTGTAGTTCGATATACGAATTGCCATGGCAGGCTATGGTAACTGCCTGTTGTATTTGCGGGCGATGGTAGGGTGGTATTACTATCGTGTCTTTAATTGTCCAGCAATCGTATATAAGATTTGGGCGATAGCTGGTGCCATAACCATATGTGCTGTTGTAGCTTATAGTTATTTCGTAGGTGCCTGCATCTAAATGGTTGGTCGTATCGCTATAGCTATCGTTGCCGAACGAATCGTAGTAGAATAAACCTGAGTTTGTAGCAATATTACCGGTATGGATGTTACGCACTACATAATTACCTGCGGCCTGGCTAAATTCTACTGTATCGACACGGGTAAAAAAAGTGCATACCAGTTTGTTTTCGCCCGGGCATCCTTTAATATACCCTATCTTGTAATTGTCGTCGCCCAACATGGCAGGTGTAATGGTAAACGAATCGCGTATTACTGTTCCGCAGTTGTCGCGCACTTCAAAAAGATAGTCTCCGGCAGGTAGGTTATGTATTGTAAATGTGTTGTAAACAGGCATAATAGGCTGCTGATATACCAGGTCATCGTGATAAGTATAGCCCGGTTTACTGCTACCTATAAATGGTGGTCCGCTAAGTAAACGCAGCACAGGCTGGCCTAAAAAATTCTGACAGGCTATGGTTACACTCGCAGTAGAATCCAGACAATGCAGGTTAAAAGTTCCATGCGTTACGGTGGGTGGTTGTGCCGAAGGTAAAGGCCACAGAAAGCTTGTAGTATAAGTTTTACCACAACTATCGGTTACAGTTAGTATATAATACCTGTTGCCAATATGCGGGCTAAACCCGAACGAACCTGTATTGCTTACAGTGTTGCTCTCTACTACGTTATGGCTAAGCGAATCGGACAGCGTGTAGTGGAACGGCATCATAAGTACCGTATTGTTAGGCAAGCCTGCCCCAGCGCTGGTTGTTTGATAGGTGCATTGGTTAGGTAGTATTACAACATTGGGATAAAAGGCAAAGTCTACGATGTTGTGGGTAAATACAATTGAATCGCCACAGGTGTTTTTGACGATAATATTTACTGTATCGCCATAACTCACATTTCCAACGTTTTCGGATATAGTGTTGCCATTAAGGTTTGCGGTACGGGTAACCGATCCATTGCGGGTTGATAAGGTTATTGTTAACGGAGCCAGCAACGGGCTGTTATCTATTTGCCGTATACCAAATATTAACCGGGTGCTGTAGCAGCCATAGATGAGAGTTTGTGGATAGTCAGTTAACACCATAGCCGTATTGGTGCTTTGTAAGCTTACCGTTTGTGTAGTGGTATTAAGGCAGGCATCGGTAAGGCGAATGGTGTAGGTGCCACTATCCAGGTTATTAAACACCGGATTGGTTTGTGTACTTGTATTACCGGTTTCTAAATTGGTGAAAGACCATGTATAAGGCGGCAAACCTGTTTGGGGTGTAGCTATCAGCCGCCCGTTGTTTCCGTTACTACAGGTGGGGTTTGCAGATTGGGTTGTAAATGCCGGATATTCGTAGTTACCATATACTGTGGCAAACCTTAGTACGCTATCGCTACTGAAATTAGTAACCAGTAGCTGATATACGCCCGGTGGCAGACTATTGAATACGTTGCTGCTTTGTGTGGGTGCGGTAACAGGGCCATCTATAATACTGTACAGCAAAGTTGAATCGCTGCTGTGCGCATAAATCATAATACTGCCGTTGTTGGGGCAGGTGCTCTCGCTGGCAGTTACCGAATCTATTACCACCTGGGCAAAGCACCGGCTATAGGTAGCAATGGTTATGCCCAATAGTAATATATATAAGTATAGTGCCCTCATGGTAGTGCGTAATTAGGGGTAACAGTTGTTACTTATAACAAATACATGTATAGTAACCGGTTGCTACAAAGCTACTTTAACACAGCCCTAAAGCGAAATTTGCTGTGTCATTGTTTTGTAAAAAAACGTATATGTAAAGGCGTTTATTTGAGGAAACGTATATTGCGCATAAGGCCTCTGTACTTAGTGCGCTTAACCGGCGAGCCTTTAAACAGGTTGCGGAAAGTTTCTTCACTTAGTTCCTCCCAGTCTTTACGGGTCATGGTAAGCAGGGTAGGGTGCGGTTCAAATTGTGGTTCGTGGTGGGGTTGTGCCTGCGAGTTAATAGGGCAAACCTGCTGGCATATATCGCAGCCAAACATCCAGTTTTCAAACCTGCCTTTCATATCAGCCGGTAATGCCTCATCTTTTAACTCTATAGTAAAGTACGATATACATTTACTGCCATCTACTTTATACGGTTCGTAAATGGCACCGGTAGGGCAGGCATCTATACATTTGGTACAAGTGCCGCAATAGTCTTTCACAGGGCCATCGTATTCCAGTTCTATATCCAGTATAAGTTGCGCCAGAAAAAAATACGAGCCCGCCCGCTTGGTAAGCAGGTTGGTGTTTTTGCCCTGCCAGCCAATGCCACTGCGTTTTGCCCAGGCACGCTCCAGCACGGGTGCCGAGTCAACAAAGCCGCGTCCGTTAACAGCACCAGCCTGTACCTGTATAGCTGCCAGCAGTTCGTTTAGTTTGGTACGTATTACATCGTGGTAGTCGTTACCCAGTGCGTACATTGCCAGTTTGGGTGCGCCGGGGGGCTGGCTGACAGGATTATAGTAGTTGTGCGAAAAGCTTATTACACTTTTAGCGCCATCTACCAGCAGGCGTGGGTCAACCCTTTTATCAAAATGGTTGGCCATGTATTGCATTTGCCCGTGGCGGCCCTGATTTAGCCAGGCCTCCAACAGGCGGGCTTCATCATCCAGTTTTTCTGCCTTCGAAACACCGCAGTTATCGAAACCCAAACGGGTGGCTTCGCGTTTAATAAAATTAGTTAACTGCTGTTTGTTCATGCGGAATATTCGCTGCGAAATAAAAAATATTTATTCGCGTTTGCTTAATGTTTCCCGAACCTTTAAGTTACTTTTGTTTAGCTCATTTGGCGCATAAATGTTACTATGAAAAATTTGAAGAATATTTTTTTACTGCTTTCAGCCATGGTGCTGTTTATGAAGCCTTCGTTGTTTGCCGCAACAAATAATGGCGAAGAAAAACAAGAAGTAACAGCCGATGATGACCATGGTCGTAATCTTAAAATACTATCGTGGAATATTTATATGCTGCCCAGCATAGTGCCCGGTAAAGAAGGTAAACTTGAAAGAGCCCGTGCTATTGTAGAAGAGTTACGTAAAGACAGCTTTGATATCATCGTTTTTCAGGAAGCCTTTTTGCCTGAAGCCAGAGCTATTATTAGCGAAGGACTTAAAGATATATACCCTAACGTTTATGGCCCTGCTAACTCGGGTGGGTTTACCATACGCACCAACAGTGGTATCTGGATTATCAGCAAAATAGAAATGAAGTTGTTGAATACCGTACAGTTTAAAAACTGTGCGTTAAACGATTGCTTTGCCCGTAAAGGTGCTATGCTGTTAGAGGGCGTTTGGAATAATAAGCCTTTTCAAATATTGGGAACCCACCTGCAGGCAGATGGCTTTGACAAAATACGAGAAAAGCAAATGGACCAGATTTATATGGAGTTACTTTCTGAATTTAAAAGAGACAGCGTGCCACAGATTTTGTGCGGCGATATGAATACCGAATCAGAAATGAAGGCTCACTACTGTGCCATGCTTGATTGCCTTAACGCAGAGGACGGTGACATTAGCAGTATTGAAAAATGCAGCTACGATGGTGAGAACAATCCGCTGGCACAGTCGTTTGGCGTAAAT
>JBJOOW010000107.1:0-2565 GCA_046051095.1 Bacteroidota bacterium
CATCGTAAATTTCCGACGACGGGAATATGAAGCCATACTCCTTACAATGCGAAATAATCTCCTGAAAAACGTTTGCCTTGTTGGCAGGTGCATTCTCTTTACTCATGCGGCGAAAATACAAGATGCCAAACGTTAGGCAAGGGGGGAGGCATAAAATTAGGTGCCGCCGGCTAAAGCCGATGGCAATAGGATAAGCGGATTTTATTCTATTTGAGCGGACTAAAGTCCGGCTAAAGTCATGTACTGATGGCATGACTTGCCTGGCTCCAACCCTGCTTAGTCGTGCCATCAGTAATATCGCCTGAGATAGAGTTTATGCTTTCTCTATTTGCAGCAGTACGCCATTGCGCGGGCGCAGGGTTATTAGTGGCTGTAGCTGTAGTTCGTAGCCTGGTGCCAGTGTAAAGTTGAAGCCGGTACACAGTTTGGCCAATATTATCTGCATCTCCATCATAGCAAAGTTATTGCCTATGCAAAAACGCTGTCCGCCACCAAACGGAAACCACGCATAGCGGTGTATGTTTTTCAGGTTTTCGGGGGCAAAGCGCTCGGGTTTAAATGCCAGCGGCTCGGGCCAGTATTTATCGTACCGTTGCACGGCATACGGCGATACCACTATGCTATCGCCTTTCTTTATCCGGTAGCCGCCCAGCACATCTTCCTCAGCAGCATCGCGGGTTATGCCCCACACCGGTGGGTACAAGCGCATGGCTTCTTTTATCACCATGGTGGTATACTCCAGTTTCATTACGTTTTCGTAGGTAATGGGGCCAGTGCCAATTACCTGTTTCACCTCGTCGGCTATTTTTTGTTTTGCATCGGGGTGTTGGGCCAGCAGGTACAGAGCAAACGATAGTGCATTAGCGGTAGTTTCGTGCCCGGCTAAAAATATAGTGATTACCTCATCGCGCAGTTGCTGGTCGGTCATGCGCTCGGCGGTATCGGCATCTTCTACCTCCATCAGCATACTCAGCAGGTCGTTGTAACCCTCGTGGTTTCCGCGGCGCTCGTTTATTATTTTGTAGATGGTAGCATCCAGCAATGCCCGCTTTTGTTTCATCCGCACGTTGCGCGGGGTTGGCAGCCACCAGGGCATTTTTATCATGGTCATCATGCCTTCCATTACCACTATCAGCGCATCGCTTAGTGTTTTAAAGTCGCCCTTTACTTCGGTGCTCATCAGCGTTTGGCTAACTATATCCAGCGTAACGCCGGTCATTTCGGTATGCATATCCAACACCTGCCCGTTGCGTGCGGTAAGGCCGGTAATCATTTTATCGGTGGTTTCGCTAATCTTATCTACAAAGCCCTGTAGCCGTTGTTTATGGAAAAGCGGCTGTATTAAGCGCCGTTGCTTTAACCAAAACGTACCCGAACTGGTAACAAGGCCGTTGCCCAGCAAAAAACGCAGGTTGCGGTTATCGCGGCCCTTTATGTAAATGTCGGGATTTAAAAACACCCGCTCTATAAAATCGGGGTCGGTAACATGGTAGTAATGGTAAGGCCCCACCATAGCCCGCGACAGCCCATCGTATTGCCGTATACTACGGGTAAAGTAGCCTAATATATCTTTGCGAACGTTCGCCTCTTTGTTCCAAAGCAGGTTGGTGGTGGGGCCGGGGGGAAACTTAGCCTGTTGTGCCATAATTAAACCAATGGGGATTTAGTGTGTCGTACTACTGACGAAGTAAAACAAAACTTATTGTTTGCTACCAAATTGTATTTTGGCAAGCAATTTGAAAACAACCCTAAAACCACTGTTATGAATAAACTGATAGTAACTGTAGCCCTGCTGTTTATGGCACTGGGTATTACCATGGCACAAACCACCGATTTTGAATGGGAGAAAACACAACTTAAAAATGTAAAGGCTACCATTAAAGTACTGGATAACGGCGAGCTGTATGTGATAGTGCCCGATGGTAACGAAAACATGCGCTACATAAGCCAGCAGCTACCTAAGGAGTATAAAGTAGATGGCCTTAAAGTAACCTTTACCGGCTGGGAGGGCAAAATACCACCCAACGTACGCATGATGGGTAAACCGCTAAAGCTTAAATGTATTTGTATAAGCAAAAGCGAAATGAATAAACACGGGCTGAAGAAAGCGAAGTATACCTTTAAGCAGTAGTGGTATATTTTCTGTAAATTTACAGGAAAGCATTTTAGTATGTCGAAACTTGAGTTACAAAAAGAGCAACTGCACCATAAAATTGATGCGATAAACGATGAGCGTTTACTGCAAAAAATAATTGATATGGTGAATGAAGAGGATATTGTGTGGCAGCGCGTAGAAAAGGGACGCCAGGAGCTTGCAGACGGTAAAATAATAAGCCATGAAGTAGCTAAAAAACGCACAGAAGAATGGCTGAAAGAAAAGAAGTAGTATGGACAGAATCTGCCTTGAACGAGAAACTGGATATACTACACTATTGGATACAACACAACAAATCGGCTACATTTAGTATAAAGCTAAACAACGAATTTGACGATGCCATTGATTTTATATGCCAGCACGAGAAATGCGGAATTGAAATAAAGGAACAGGTATTCAGATATCTTGTT
>JBJOOW010000108.1:0-4358 GCA_046051095.1 Bacteroidota bacterium
CTACCAACGGCTGGGCCGAGTTAGTAGTAAGTGGCGGCACACCACCGTACCAATACCTGTGGGATAGTACCCGCACCACGCAAAACATTTACAACCTGCCTGCCGGTTTGTACACCGTGCTGGTTACCGATTCGCAAAGCTGCTTTAAGCGCGATTCGGTTTATATAAACCAACCCAATGCCGTACCTTACCTGGTAGCCGGTGTAGATACTATACTGTGGCGAACCGATACCATACAGCTAAATAGTTTTTTGGGCAGTACCTATAGCTGGACCCCTAACTATAACATTAGCTGTACCAACTGCTACGACCCGATGATTTGGCCCGACACCAACACTACCTACTACCTTACCTTAACCGATGAGATAGGTTGCCACTTTACGGATAGTGTGCGGGTAATGGTGCGCGATAAGCCTTTCTCGCTCTTTTTTATACCCAATGCTATTACGCCCGATAACGGCGATGGCTACAACGATTACTGGAACATACGCGACCTGGAGCGCTACCCCGATAACGAAGTACGCATAGTTAACCGCTGGGGCGATGAGGTGTACTTTGCCAAACCGTACCAGAACAACTGGGCCGGCACCTGGAAGGGCGATAAGCTACCGGGCGGCACGTATTACTATATTATTAAAATTAAGTTTAACGGCGAAACGATAACGTTTAATGGTCCGCTTACTATTATACGATAAACCCTACCGGGCATAACACAATGAAAAAATTTGTATTTCTATGTTCTATGTTCTTAGCTCTTGGCTCTGCTAATGCCCAGCAGGTAGAGGAGTTTTCGTTACTACGCGAGAATGCATTTACCCTTAACCCTGCGCTGGCTGGTACCAATGGTTTTATACACGGGTTTGCCACGTTCCGCAAACAGTTTACGCGTATAGAGCAATCGCCATATACAGCAGTTGTAGCGGTAGACGGGCAGGTTACCAATAAGGGCCTGGGCATAGGCGGCTATATAGTGCAGGATGTTACCGGCCCTACCGGTAAAACAGCAGGCACGGTATCGCTGGCGTACCAAATACCGCTTACACGCAAAAACGGCACCAACTATACCAACGGTACTACTATACACACCTTAAGTATTGGTACATCTATCAGCGTGGTGCAATACCGCCTGCAGGCCGATAAACTATTGCTGGATAACCCCGGCGACCCGCAGTTATATACCAGCCGTGGTTCGCGTATTTTTCCCGATGCGGCATTTGGTGTATACTATAAGTATAAAGATTTGTTCTACGCCGGTGTATCTACCCCGCAGTTGCTGGGGCTAAACATTAACTACCGCGGCACCGATGGCTATGCAAAAATTAAAAAGGTACAACACCTGAATATATTGCTGGGTGGCCGCATTGCCTGGGCGCGCGATAAGTTTAGTATAGACCCTGTGGCATCGTTCCGCTGGGTAAAAGGCGCGCCGCCACAAGGCGATATTGGCCTGCGCTTTAACATGTACAAAGTGTTTTTTATTGGTGCTAACTACCGCAGCTTAAACTACGCCGTGGTAGAGGGTGGGTTTAATGTGAAAGACATTTTCTTTTTTGCGTACGCCTGCGACCTTAACGCCAGCAAGTACAGCCGCGACCTGGGCACCACCCACGAGATTACCCTAAGCTTTAAAGTACCACGCACCGACCGCGTATGGCGTGGTGTAGGCCCGGCGTTGAGGTTTTAAACCAACAACCGCATAGTTGCTTTATGCATTACCTTGCTACACTTTTTGTTGCACTATTTACAGGTGTAACCGCTATGGCACAAACGCATAACAGCATAACGCTGCCTATGTGCAATGGCGCTGCTAACCAAACAGCAACACTGGTATGGCTAACTACTACCCCACAAGCCGGCGACACGATTAAGCTAAGCGACAGCAACTATACTTTACTTAAAAGCAACCTTACCTTTAACACACTGGGCGAAATGAGCGATGCTACACTTAAAGGCAACCTGATAAGCAACAACGTAGCCACGCTGCTGCTGGATGCCAGCGGCGATAAAAACGCACAGATATTTTTAGATACTGAACTACTTGCCGATAAAACCGGCACACCGGTTAAGCGTGAGTGTAGTTACAGGTTGAGGTATAAGTAGACCTCTATGTTTTAAAATACAAGATTCCTCTCTCCTCTGCGTTCCGTTCGGAATGACAAATGCAGAGAATAATTTATCAGGTAAATGTTCACTGGCTTTGTCATTCCGAGTTAAGGCTTTGCGAAACGAGGAATCTTGTACTATATCAGTATAGATTATTTGAGATTTCCCCACTGGTGCACGACTGCTAAGTGTGCCTTAAGTAAACACCATCCACCTCCGGTTTCGCTTCGCTCGACCACCTACGCCAGCGGAGGACAAACAGCCAACAGCCGGTGTAATTTAGTTTATATATTATTATATTAATTAATATAAAAAACTACCAGGGTTAACAAATTCAGGGGGGAGGGTGTTAACATTAAAAAATATAAAGAATTGATTGTAAGTAGCTTGAGACAAGAGGGTATTAACATGGTATTTCAATACAGTATAGTGTAGCTACCCACTGGCGCACCTCTTCGATGTGTGCCTTAAATAAATACAGCCACCCACCGGCCTGCGGCCACCTCCCTCAAAGGGAGGCTCAACAGCCGGTGTGCCTTTATCGTGCTAATCCTGTAATCATTTAATTCTGATAATGTATTAAAATAATCAAGAGGATAAGATTGGCAGATATAGGCGGTACCGGCTGTTAAAGCCCCTTTAGGGGTTGGGGTGGCTGTTGTGCCTTTAATCGTGATTCAGACAATGGGGACTTGTTGTTAGTCGGGTAAATGCAACACACCCCTGCAAAATTTTCAGAGCAAAATTTTGCTTCCCCTCTCAAGAGGGGAAAATGCAAACAGCCAACAGCCGGTGTGCCTTTAAATAGGTAAATAGTAATTGTTTAAATACAGTCACCCACCGGCTCGTATCTCGCCACCTCCCTCAAAGGGAGGCTTAACAGCCGGTGTGCCTTTATCGTGCTAATCCTGTAATCATTTAATCAAGATTCAGACAATGCATTTAACAGCCACACACCCCGTCCCGCTCAACGCAGCGGGACTGCCCCTCTCGAGAGGGGATGAACAGCCGTCTCAGCTCCATTAGTTAGTGTATTAAGGCTATCGATATTAAAACAAGGCGTCGACAACTGCCGTAGGCAGCAGTCCCCTCTACAGAGGGGTACCCAGATTTATCGGGGTGGGGTGTGTTGTATTCGTATTAAAGAGAACTCAACAACCAGTACGCCTTTTTCCTGCTAATCCTGTAATCTTTTAATCCAGATTCAGACAATGCGCTTACGGATTAAATATCTCCTTAGCTATCCGCAAAGCATTGGCGCGGTTGCTGAAACCTGCCCCCAGTATACGCTCGCGTTTTTCTATCTCGGCCTGTGTAAACGGTTGTTTCATCAACTCATCTAATATACGTTTGGTGGCGGTGGGGTTATCTTCGTTTATGCAAAGTGTTTCAAGCCCGGTGTTGTTTACCATTTTGCTGTTTACCACCACAAAGCGGCCGCGGTGCAGCGAGTTAAGCAGCTTTAATTTTATACCCGTGTTTTGAAACGTAATAAGCAGGTTAATATGCGCCTCGCGCATTAACTCCGACATTTTTTCGAACGTAGGGTTTTCTATCAGCTCAATGTTCTTAATGTTTTTAATTTCTTTTTTAAGCGCATTGGTTGGGTTTTTACCGGCTATAATAAACTTGTACGGCATGCCCTCGGCAATTTTTTTGGCAATGTACATAGCGGCCTGGTTGTTTTCTACCACGCTAAGGTTGCCTTGGTACAGTATATAGTTGCCGCTGCCCGGCTGGCTGGTTATGCCCTCGTTGTTATGAAAAGCCGGTACGTAGCTGATAGTTTCGTAGCTCTGGCGCAGGTACTCGTAATCGCTGCGGCTGATGGCAAAAATTTTATCGGCATTCTTCAACTCATCTTCAAACTTCTTCAGCTTTTTCGATTCGAGGTTGAAATAAAATTTTATCAGGTAGTTGCTTTCTGCTTCTTTCAGGCTGCGGTAGTAGTCCCACTCTACATTGTGCATGCGCACCGCCTTTATTTTGTTTTGCAGTGCCGGGTGGTTCAGGTAAAAACAAGTGTGCAGGCCCTCGAACAACACCGGGTAATCGTTATTGGTAAGGTTGGTAAGCAACTCATCGCTTTGCCGCGAACCCACTATATAAGGCACGCTGGTATATATAGCCTGATAGAATTTTTTGCGCGGGTAATAGTACACGTTTTCGCAAATGGCAGCCAGCTCGGGGCTTTCATCGCGGCCATAGTTAAAGCAGTGCAGGTGTATTTTAATACCCAGGTCGTGCAGTGCTTT
>JBJOOW010000109.1:0-3381 GCA_046051095.1 Bacteroidota bacterium
CACTGCATACGCTCGGGCGTTTTGTAACGCTCGTGCGAACCCGATGTTGAGTGCCCCTGCGGCTGTGTTACCTCTATAATGTGAAACAGCGCCGGTATATGTGTCTGGCGTATTTTCTCTACGCCTTTTCGGTAGGTTTCTACCAGCTTAGGATAGTTCCAGCCTTCGCATACATAAATATCGAAACCGCGGCCCTGCTCATCTACCTGAAAGCCTTTGGTTATCTCGCTGATGCTCTCTTTGGTGGTCTGGTATTTTTTAGGCACCGATATACCGTAGCCATCATCCCATACCGATACAGCCAGCGGCACGCGGGTTACACCGGCGGCGTTCAGGGTTTCCCAAAACAGGCCTTCGCTGGTGCTGGCATCGCCTATCGATACAAACGACACCTCGTTACCCTTGTTACTGAAAATGGTAAAGTCTTCCAGTTCGCTGTTTTGGCGGTATAGTTTACTGGCAAGTGCCAACCCCAGCGAGCGTGGCATTTGCGCAGCCGTAGGCGAGCCATCGGCCGATGAATTATAACGGGCCGTTAAATCAAGCCAGTTACCGTCGGCATCCTGTGTGGGCGTAGCAAAGTGGCCGTTCATTTGGCGGCCTCCGCTCATAGGTTCTTCTTTCTGGTCGGGGTTAGCGTATAGCTGGGCAAAAAACTGCTCTACTGTCAGTTCGCCAAGGGCCATCATCCAGGTTTGGTCGCGGTAGTAACCGCTGCGCCAGTCGCCGGGCTCAAATGCTTTAGCCAGTGCTATTTGTGCCAGCTCCTTACCGTCGCCAAATATTCCAAACTTGGCTTTGCCGGTAAGCACCTCTTTACGGCCCATTAAACTGGTTTCGCGCGATATAACCGCAATGCGAAAGTCGCTCAGCACTTCGTTTTTAAAATCCTCAAAGCTCATACGCGCGTTGGTTCCTTTGCTCATAACGTTTTCAGACATAGTACAATAGTGTGGTGCGAATATAACCCGTAAACGGCCTAAACCGGCCTGCCAGACCCGTAAAAGAAACCTGTTGTGGAAAAGTTGTGGTTTAACTACCTAATGCGGCTATAAAAGCCTCAGTATCATCGGGTGTAAGTATTATTTTTTTACCGCCAGCCACCAGTAATACGTAATTACTGCGGCGTGTGGCATACCAGGTCATACCGCCCAGGTTGGTATTGGTAAACCGGCCATAGTATCCAAACAAGCCTCCCACCCCAAAGGTGCGGATGGTCCATTTCATATCCTCATCGGGCACTACACGGTATTCGGTAATATCGGCGCGGTTAATGTTAACGTTATACAGCCACCGGTTAATAGTAACTGTGCCGGCATTGATAGTATAGCCGGTTACGCTAAATAAAAACGTACCGATAACAAGGGCCACGAAAGAACCAATAAGAATGCTTTTATAAACCAGCGTAAGCTCGGGCCGGTTGATAATGGTATACACTGCTGTAACCAGCAATATGCAGGTGGCAACTGTTATTAGTTTTACAGCTGTGCTGAGTGTAGCATTAAATTTCATACTGTTTATTCGGCAACTTCCTGTTGCTTTTTACGGCTCCTCCACCAAAAATACCCAATGGTACCAATTATAAGATAAGGCGTAAAAAACAGGTACATAACCCCTTTGTTAATACCCTCTGAGTTAGATGAACCGGCATCGCGCGAACTTTCGGCGGTAGCCTGGCACATAGAGCACTGGGCATTTACTGCAGGGCTGGCAGCCAGCATAACAAACAGCACAGATAATATGAGAACTAACCGTTTCATACAGCAAAATTAAAAAACTATATGGTTGGTATATAGTAAGGTGAAATAAGCAGGTATACTATAACCCCCGTAACCGATACATACAGCCACAGCGGAAAAGTATAGCGGGCTATTTTTTTGTGTTTGGCAAACTCGCCGGTAAGGCTACGGTAAGCCGTAAACAATATTACCGGCAGTATAATAGCCGCCAGTATAATATGCGATGCCAGCAGCACCAGATAAATAGTGCGGATAGCGCCCTCGCCACCAAATTTGGTTTCGCCGGCAAACAGGTGGTGCGCTATGTAGGTAACCAAAAAGCCGGCAGAAAGTGCTATGGCTACAAACATTACGTTTTTGTGCGCCTCGTATTTTTTCTGGCGTACCAGTACGTAACCCAACACCAGCAATACCGATACAGCCGAGTTAATACAGGCGTTTACTGTGGCAAAAATATGCGCATCGAAGGGTAGCTGTACACCAATGTGTATTTTAGGTAAGGCTGCTACTACAACAAATACCACTACCGATAGTATGCCAATAATCCACTGAACGGTGGTATCGTTTTTAGCCAATATTGCTTTAGGATATGCCATTACTCAAATAGTTTTTTAGAAGTCTTTTTCTGTTCCTCAAAATTGAATCCTTTCTCGGTTTCGCGCAGCAGTAAAACAATGTCCGACATCAGTTTGTTTACTGTAATACTATCTACACCGCTGTAGTAGTTGCGTATATTACCCTGCTGATCTATCAGTACCAGCTTTTCGCTGTGCACAAATGCTTCGGGGCCACCATCTTCATCATCTTTAGCTGTTACGTAAAAACCTTCTTTGGCGGTTTTAAAAATCACGTCTTTACTATTGCGCAAAAAGTACCATTTGCCCGGTATAGCATCGTGGTCGCTGGCATAGCGGCGCAATACATTAACAGTATCGCGCTCGGGGTCAACCGTAAACGATACTATTTTAAAGTTATCATCTTTAATAAACGCCTGTTGCACACGCTCCAGGCTATTGCTCATTTTAGGGCATATGCCGGGGCACGATGCAAAAAAGAAATCGGCTACATATATGTTACCACGCAGCGAGTCTAACTCCAGCGAGTCGCCGCTTTGTGTTTCTAACTTTACATTGGGTATAGTGTGGTAAACCGAATCAATTACTTTTTTACCATCAATATCAATACGCTCGCGTGTGCCTTCGGCAAACATTTTACGCGGTGCCCGCGGACGGTTCTCGCGCATGTTGTAATTCATTTTACCCGATGTAAGCTGGCTGATATACTCGGTAAACGACATTTTTAGTTTAGGATTAAACAGCTGTGGTATATACCAGCTCGAAAACACCACACCTACTATAGGCACTACTATTATAAACACTATGCCTACCCAATTGGGGAACCTGCTTTCCTTTTTCATAATTGCGCTGCAAGTATATAACAGAAAAGCAGAACCGAGGTTCTGCTTTTCAAAAAAGTATAGCATTTAACTATTAGTAGTAAGTACGTGCCACCCTAAAGCCCACACTATTCTGCCTGAAAGCAGGTGCAGCGTTCTGGCGGGTGTATACGTTGGCGTAATTAGGGTAATTGTACCAGGCACCACCGCGCATTACGTGGTACATGCCTGTTTCGGGGCCTTTCG
>JBJOOW010000110.1:0-4519 GCA_046051095.1 Bacteroidota bacterium
ACTGTAGGTGTAATGGATATGCTGCGGTATCAGAAATTTACCATCGGGTATTTCTGGGCAGAGGAGTATGGCACCAGCGATAATAAAGAGCAGTTCGACTGCCTGCTTAAATACTCGCCGCTGCATAACCTTAAAGATGCAAGCTACCCCGCCACTCTTATAACCACCGGCGACCACGATGACCGTGTGGTACCGGCACACTCGTTTAAGTTTGCAGCAACCCTGCAGCAAAAGCAAAAAGGCAGTAACCCAACCCTGATACGGGTAGATGTGAACGCCGGCCACGGTGGCGGTAAACCTACCACCAAGTTAATAGACGAGTGGACCGATATCTGGAGCTTTGTTTTCAGCAACCTGGGTATGGATTACAACCCGCAAAAAGCAGAAAAATAGGCTTTTACCAACACTGCAGGGCCTATCTATCAACACACAGCCTTATTAAGCCTAAAAGCCTCTTAAAAACTGAGGCCTGTCATTTTATTTCTCGCCGCGCTGGTGCATATTCGCGGCTCAATATTATTAATCATTAAAAATCAATAGAAATGGCTGTATTAGTTGGTAAAAAAGCCCCTTCGTTTAAAGCCCAGGCGGTTGTTAACGGAGGTGAGTTTGTAGAGAACTTCTCGCTGGATCAGTATCTGGGCAAGAAGTATGTTGTATTCTTTTTCTATCCTAAAGATTTCACGTTTGTATGCCCTACCGAGCTACATGCTTTTCAGGAAAAACTTGCTGCATTTGAAGAGCGCGGTGCTGCTGTAGTAGCCTGCTCTACCGATACCGAGCAAAGCCACTGGGGCTGGTTACAGTTAGAGAAAAAACAAGGTGGTATTAAAGGTGTAACTTACCCAATAGTTGCCGATACCAGCAAAACCATTTCGGCTAACTACGACGTACTTAACGGTAACTACTTTTACGATGAGAACGACCAGATGCAGGCTACCAGCGAATTGATAGCTTACCGCGGTTTGTTTATTATTGATAAAGCAGGTGTGGTACAACACCAGTTGGTTAACAACCTGCCACTGGGCCGTAATATAGATGAAGCGCTACGTACGCTTGACGCTCTTATCTTTTTTGAAAACAATGGCGAAGTTTGCCCTGCTAACTGGGCCGTTGGCAAACAAGGTATGAAAGATACTCACGAAGGTGTTGCCAGCTACCTTTCAGAAAACTAAAGTGCTGCTACTGTTGGAACAAAAAACGCCCCCGATAAATCGGGGGCGTTTTTTGCTTTATAGTTATCACAGCACCATTTCTGCGTAAAGCTTCTCCAGCATCCGCTCTGCGTTATCGCACAGGCCGGGGTGCACGCACGAAGTTTGAACCACCGTACTACGCGAAGCTGTTAACCACCTGAAACGCTCAGCTGTAGAGTAAGCCCCTATAGGCCCTGCATCGGCACCGCCTTTGCATATACTTTCAAATGCACCAAGTATAGCACGCACTTCATCAATATTTGCTTTGGCCGAAAATGCTTTGATACGGTTCTCGTCAACATTGTATCGTATTTGCAGGTAACGCTCGGCAGCACAATACACTATTACGCCCACGTTTACAAACTCCTCGCGTTCTACCTGCGGTACTACCCGCACAACAGCATATTCAAACAGTTGTTTAGCGGACATGGGCAATAGTATTTACAAGGGTTTCTAAATACTGCATGCGTCCGGTTAAAAACTGCCGGTAGGAATGGCGGTGTTCCTCTATGGTTTCAAAATAACGCTCATCCTGCAAAAACTCATCGGGTACCAGTGCTACAATACGTTCAATTACATCGGGCGTAATAGTACTTTTAAATAGCTCTGCCGCCTGCTGTGTTTGCGTAGCATACTTTAACAGAACATGGTTCTTTATCTGCTCAAATGGCAGCGCTGTTTTATCCTGCCAGGTAGCCCAGTTATGGTGAAAATACAGGGCTGCGCCGTGGTCTATCAGCCATAGCTCTTTATGCCACCACAGCATGTTGGTGTTACGCGCGGTGCGGTCTACATTCAGCAACAAGCTATCCAGCAATACAATCTTCGATGCCAGTTCAGCATCTACGGTATGTATAGCTGCATCAAACGAAATAGCGCCCGACAGGTAATGCAGCGCAAGGTTTAAACCGGTGCTGGCTTTTAAAAGGTCCTGTATCTCTTCATCGCCCTCCATACGGCCAAAGGCCTCATCAAGGTTGGCAAAAACAAGTTCGGGTACACGCAAGCCAATAGCACGGGCTATCTCCCCTCCTATCAACTCGGCAATTAGTGCGCGTTTGCCCTGCCCTGCCCCTTTAAACTTAAGGGCATATAAAAAGCCATCATCGCACTCTACAATGGCAGGCATACTACCACCCTCGCGCAAAGGGGTAACATAGCGCGTAACGTTTACGGTGCGTAATGTTTGATTAACTGCCTGCATAGGGCAAATGTATTATTTCTACAGGTGAGCAAAACAAAAAAAGCCCCTCTCTTTCGAGAAGGGCTTTAGTATTCTGCCTCTAAGTCCCCTTTTGTTTCATCCCGGGTTTACCGCGGGAAGGGGATTTAGGGGTTTATCCCAGAAGTTCAACACTGCCTTCTACCTTTTTGGTTTCGGCGCGGTTAAGATCTTCGGTGTTGGTAATAATCAGTTTTTTGAAACGACGCAGACCAGTACCTGCAGGTATACGGTGACCTACGATTACGTTCTCTTTCAAACCTTCAAGGAAATCCTGCTTAGCGTTGATAGACGCTGTGCTAAGTACCTTGGTAGTTTCCTGGAACGATGCAGCCGAAATCCACGAGTAAGTAGATAACGATGCACGGGTAATACCTTGTAACTGCGGAGATGCAGTGGCAGGTATCGCATCGCGGTACTGTACCAGTTTTTTATCAGCGCGGCGTAGGATAGAGTTCTCTTCGCGGATAGCGCGCAGAGTTACCATCTGACCGGCTTTCAGGTTCTGGCTTTCTTCTGCTTCGGTAATTACTTTTTTATCAAACAGCTCGTCGTTAACACGTAGCAGTTCAAATTTCTCTACCGAAGTACCTTCCAGGAATTTGGTATCGCCCGGGTCGTCAATAATCATCTTGCCCATCATCTGGCGAACAATCACCTCTATGTGCTTATCGTTGATTTTGATACCCTGTAAGCGGTATACTTCCTGAATTTCGTTCACCAGGTATTCCTGTACGGCGAAAGGTCCTTTAATGTGCAGAATGTCTGAAGGAGTTATTGCACCATCCGATAGCGGAGTACCGGCGCGTACAAAGTCCTGCTCCTGAACAAGAATGTGTTTAGAAAGCGGAACCAGGTATTTGGTTGTTTCACCATCGCGGCTTTCAATGATAATCTCGCGGTTACCACGTTTAATACCACCAAAGCGTACCACACCATCAATCTCGGCCACAGTAGCAGGGTTACTTGGGTTACGTGCCTCAAACAACTCGGTTACACGTGGAAGACCACCCGTGATATCTTTCACTTTACCCATTACTCTCGGTATCTTGGCTATTATCTGGCCCTGTGTTACAGTATCGCCGTTATCAATAGCTATGTGTGCACCTACAGGCAGGTTGTATATCTTGCCTTCTTTGCCGTGCTCCACCAATATCGAAGGAATTTTGGTTTTGTCTTTGCTCTCAATAATTACTTTCTCGCGGTGGCCGGTTTGTTCATCCATCTCATCGCGGTAAGTAATGTTTTCTATTACCTGCTCAAACTTAACCTTACCGGCATGCTCCGATATAATTACGTTGTTGTATGGATCCCACTGGCAGATAACATCACCTTTCTTAACTGCTTTACCATCTTTTACAAACATGGTAGCACCGTAAGGTATGTGTGTGCTGATAAGGGTTTTATCAGGATTATCTTCTTTAACTATACGTAGCTCGCCGGTACGGCCAATAACCAGTGTGGTTTTCTCGCCGTTCTCGTCGGTGCTGGTAGTTAAACGTACACCGTCAAACTGTACTATACCATCAAACTTAGCACGCATCTGGCTTTCGGTAGCACCTAAGTTAGCGATACCACCCACGTGGAAGGTACGTAGGGTAAGCTGTGTACCAGGCTCACCAATAGACTGTGCTGCTATAATACCTACTGCATCACCTTCTTCGGCGGTACGGTTGGTAGCCAGGTTACGGCCGTAGCATTTAACGCAAACACCTTTGCTGCTTTCGCAGGTTAGTACCGAGCGTATTTCTACAGCCTCTACACCGCTCTCTTCAATTTTGCGGGCAGTAGCTTCGTTAATTTCCTGTCCGGCTTCTGCCAGTAGCTCATCAGTTTCAGGGTGTGTTACATCCAGTAACGATGTACGGCCAAGTATACGATCGAACAATGGCTCAACCACGTCTTCGTTTTCTTTAAGTGCCGAGATAGTAATACCACGTAGTGTACCGCAATCGGTATCGTTAATTACAACATCCTGCGCTACGTCTACCAGCCTACGGGTAAGGTAACCCGCATCGGCCGTTTTCAACGCCGTATCCGAAAGACCTTTACGTGCACCGTGGGTAGAGATGAAGTACTCTAATACCGACAGACCTTCTTT
>JBJOOW010000111.1:0-7109 GCA_046051095.1 Bacteroidota bacterium
CCCGAAAATAGTTTTAACTGCCCAATGTAAAAACAAAAGTACCTGTGGCAGTTTTGTACCGCCGCGATTTAAAACTTTTTAGCTTTAAAACCATATTATGAAGATAACCCGTTATGCCTTGCTGTTGGTTTTAGCCTGTTGCATGGTTTTATATACTGCCACTTATTGTAATGCCCAAACTATGACCGAAGCGCAAGCCGATACTAAAGCCCGCGAACTGCTGGCCCAAATGAGCCTGAAAGAAAAAGTGTACGAAATGCACGGGCACGGGGTGGTGCGGTTTGGCTTGTCTATACTCTTTAGTAAAAAAATAAAACCGGTACACGCCGGGGGCAACAAAAAGCTGGGTATACCGCCCACTATATTTTTAGATGGGCCACGGGGTGTATCGCTACACAAAGGTGCTACGGCTTTTCCGGTTACCATGGCGCGCGGTGCCAGCTGGGATACAGAACTCGAAACAAGAGTTGGCGAAGCCATAGCCAAAGAGATACGCGCCCTGAAAGCCAACTACAGCGGGGCTGTGTGTATGAACCTGCTGCGCCACCCTGCCTGGGGCCGCGCACAGGAAACCTACGGAGAGGACCCGCACCATGTAGGCACTATGGCTGTAGCGCTGGTTAAAGGCATACAAGAGCACCACGTACAGGCCTGTGCCAAACACTTTGCTGCCAACAGTATGGAAAACAACCGCTTTGGTGGCAGCATGAACATGGATGAACGCACCCTGCACGAGGTGTACCTGCCGCATTTTAAAATGGTGGTGCAAAATGGTGTGGCGTCTATTATGAGCGCCTACAATAAGCTGAATGGAACATACTGCGGACACAACAAATACCTGCTTACCGATATACTGCGCACCGACTGGGGCTTTAAAGGCTACATAACCAGCGATTGGCAGAATGGCCTGTTTGATACCAAAGCGGGTATAGAGGCCGGCATGAACATAGAGATGCCACAGGGTATTTATTACAGCTATAAGAAAGTAAAGCAACTGATTGCCGCCGGACAGATAACCGAACAGCAGATAGATGAACTGGTGCTACCGGTAATACGCACTAAACTGTTGTATGCATCGCAACACGATGTGCAGGCGTACAATAAAGATTTGGTAGGCTGTGCCGAACACATTGCGCTGGCCCGCGAGGTAGCCGAAAAAAGCGCAGTGCTTTTAAAAAACAACAACCTGCTGCCGCTGGATAAAAGCAATGTAAAGTGTATAGTTGTTGTTGGCTCGCTGGCCGATTCGAAAGAAACCGGCGACCACGGTAGCAGCCGCAGTTTTCCGCGCTACGTGGTATCGGCCCTGCAGGGTGTTAAAGATTATGTAGCCGGTAGTAACGTTGAAGTACTAACTGCACCCGCCAACGATACTACTGCTGTAAAAGCTGTATGTGCCAAAGCCGATGTAGTGTTGGTAGTAGCCGGCACTACGTACAAAGATGAGGGCGAGTACATAGGCCACGGCACCATCCGCGACCGTAACAACCCCGACAAAGGCAACTTTATAACCCGCACCGGTATACTGGGTGTGGGCGGCGACCGCTACTATCTGCATCTACACCAACAGGATATAGATATAATACACACAGCCGCAGCTGTCAATAAAAAGGTAGTGGTAAGCCTGGTGGCCGGCAGCGCCATTACGGTAGAAGAATGGCATAACGAAGTGCCGGCTATTATCCAGACTTTTTACAACGGTATGGAAGGCGGCCATGCGCTGGCACGGTTGCTGTTCGGCGAGGCAAACCCATCGGGTAAGTTGCCGTTTACAGTACCGGTTACCGAGGGCGATTTGCCGCCATTTAACTCGTTTGCCGATACAGCCCACTATGGCTATTACCACGGCTATACCCTGTTTGATAAGGAGAAAAAGCAACCGCGTTATCCATTTGGCTATGGCTTAAGCTATACGCAGTTTAAAATTTCTGATTTAAAAACATCCGAAGTTTTTAGAACTTCGGATGTCTCCTCCGGATCGATACATGTTACCCTAAAGGTTAAAAACACCGGCAGCCGCTATGGTGCCGAGGTAGTGCAGGTATATGTAAGCCCGCCCACCGGCACGGTAGACCGACCCGAAAAGCTGTTGCGTGCCTTTAAAAAAGTGTACCTGCAGCCGGCAGAAGAACAAACGGTTGTATTAACTATTCCGGTTAGCGACCTTGCCTGGTACAACCCGGCTACCAAAGCATGGGTTATAGATTCGGGTACGTACATCGTATTAGCCGGCAACCAATCGCGCGATGCAGAGATGCAGCAAGCTACATTTAATATCAACAGGTAAACCGGCAACAATTATTTAAAGCCGTTTGTGCTGTAATGTTATGTAACTGTACGATTATTGTTTTTACAAACTCAGGCCCATGCCATTTAGCAAGCAACGCCGCGCCCACACGTTTTTTATGATAGTAGTGTTTGCCTGCCTGGGCGTAACTACCGAGGTGGTATTTACCTCTATATCCGATTTTATTAATAACGAACCAATGTGCGGTAAAGCCCGCTGGTCGCTGGCAGGGCACTCCTACCTGTGGATGCTGCTGGTGTATGGCATGATACCTGTATTTGCCCACTTTATACACCGCCGGGTAGAGCACCTGCCTGTTTGGCAAAGGTTGGCCCTGTATGTGGGGCTGATATATGCCGTTGAGTTTACCAGCGGCTTTTTGTTGGAGAAATTTACTGGCCGCTGCCCCTGGCATTATACTACAGGGTTCCATATTATGGGGCTTATACGGTTAGATTACCTGCCTGCCTGGCTGTTTTTCTGCTATATGGTAGAGCAGCTGTATGTGTTTATCAATAAGCGGGTGGTGCAGTAGCGTAGGGCTGTTTCTATGTTTACTAAGGGCCTTTACGCTATTGGAGACCATAGCAGCATTTCTTGTATTTCTGTCTTTCTATGTTTCTATGTGGTTTAAAAATATATTAGTGTATTCTGTTTAAAGCCTAATGGTTCAGGATGTATTTTGCATTTTAAGTTTCTTTAGGGGTGTATTTTATTTTTTTTTCACCCCCGCTCCATTAAGTTTGCGCACCTTAATTTTCAGCAATTATCTCATTACTCAATACTAACTACTAAATACCTTTTCAATGGCCATTTCTCAATTCAATTTTCCTACTACCATCCGCTTTGGTGCCGGTGTGGTTAGCGAACTACCCGATTACCTGAAAAAAAATAACCTGAGCCGTCCGCTGGTGGTTACCGACCCTAACGTGGCGCAGCTGGGCTTTTTCAAAAAAATAGTTGACGACCTTAAAGCCAAAGGCTTTGCTGTAGAGGTGTTTAGCAACATACACAAAAACCCGGTTAAGAGCGACGTGTACGCCGGTACCGATGCTTACGATGCTCATAAAGGCGATAGCATAATTGGTATTGGTGGTGGTGCCGGTTTGGATGTGGCACGTGCCATACTGCTGCGTATAGAGCACCGCGAAGACCTGTTTAAATACGACGACCTGATAGGCGGCGATGTATATGTAACTAACGGTGTACCACATTTTGTAACCATACCAACTACTGCCGGTACCGGTAGCGAGGTAGGCCGCAGCGCTATTATTGCCGATGATGTAACACACCAGAAGAAAATACTTTTCTCGCCAAAGCTGTTGGCTAAAATTGTATTTGCCGACCCATTGCTTACTATGGAGCTGCCTGCATTTATTACAGCCGCTACCGGTATGGATGCGCTTACGCACAACATGGAGGCTTTTCTGGCTAAAAACTACCACCCTATTTGCGATGGTATAGCGCTGGAAGGTATCCGCCTTATTAATCTATCGTTAGAGAAAGCCACTAATAACCCCGATGTAGAAAGCCGCAGCAATATGTTGCTTGCTTCTATGATGGGCGCCATTGCCTTCCAGAAAGGTTTGGGTGTAGTACACTCGCTGGCGCATCCGCTATCAAGTTTATTAGATACACACCACGGCCTTGCCAATGCAGTAAACATACCTTATGGTATGAAATTCAACATTGCAGGTTTTGAAGATAAATTCCGCCGTATAGCGCGCACGCTTGAACTGAAAGACGAAAGCGGCGATGGCGTGGTTAACTACCTGTTTGAACTTAACAGCAAAGTAAACATACCACACAAGCTAAGCGCTATAGGTGTTAAAGAAGAACACCTGGAAACGCTGGCCGACCTTGCCTTTGCCGATTTTGCGCACCCTAATAACCCTAAACCGGTTAGCCGTGCCGATTTCCGCGCACTATATGGTGAGGCATTGTAAAGCTTAGAGTGTTATTGCGAGGAGGCTTTGCGACGAAGCAATCTTTGCAATTATCTCATTACTCAATACTAATTACTTAATACTATAATGAAAATAGGCCTCACATTTACCGAAAGCCGCTGGGAAAACTACCCGGTATGGATTAAGGGCAACGACCCCGAAATAGAGATTGTAGAACTACACTGGGAGAAACACGCACTGGATGAAGTGTGGGACCTGGTAGAAGACTGCGATGCCATAGTGCTGACCGGTGGGGTAGATATACACCCGCAGTTTTATGGTAGCGAACGGTTTGAGTTTCCTAACGGCGATGGCAAGTTTAACGAGGAGCGGGATGAGTTTGAAATGCATGTGTTTGAAACTGCGCTTAACTTTAACCTGCCGGTGCTGGCCATCTGTCGTGGCTTGCAATTGGTTAACGTGGCCCTGGGCGGCGACCTGGTGCAGGACCTGGAAGAAAGTGGTAAAAAGAATCACCGCCGCATGAACAATGTAGATGATGAACATAGTATTAGTATAACCGAAGGTTCTTTACTAAGTCAGGTGGTAGGTAGTACTACCGGTACTATTAACGGTGCGCATCATCAGGCTGCCGGTACCGTAAGCGAAGAGTTGATGGCAACCGCCACCAGCCCTGATGGGGTAGTAGAAGCGCTGGAATGGAAAGATAAAACTGATGAGCCCTGGCTGTTGGCAGTGCAATGGCACCCCGAGCGTATGAACGACCGCGAAACCAACCCTACCTCGAAAAATATCAGAGAGGCTTTTTTAAAGGCGGCAAAAGGCAATGGTTAACCATTAAGACTAAAGAATAAATTTTTCAAACATACTTTGTGGCCTTTGTGTCCTAAGTGGTTATTAATGTATTTAAACTCGTATTCAAATGAACATCACCAATCCCGCAACCGGACAAACTATTAAAACAGTAAAAGAAGACAACGCTACATCGTTAAAAAAGAAACTGGCTACGCTTAAGAAAGGACAAACCAAATGGGGTGCTGTACCGCTTAAAAAGCGTGTAGCGGTATTGCAAAAGTTTTCTGCGCTGCTAGAGCAGCATATTGAAGAGAGTGCTGCTATACTTACCAGCGAGGTAGGCAAGCCGCTGCAACAAAGCCGTAACGAGGTGAACGGTGCGCGCAACCGTATAAAATGGCTTACCGAAAACGCCGACAAATACCTGAGCGATGAAGTAATGAGCCAGGATGGCAATATGCTGGAGAAGATAAGCTACGAACCGCTGGGTGTAGTTTGCAATATATCGGCGTGGAACTACCCTTACCTGGTAGGTACCAACGTATTTGTACCGGCGCTGCTGGCTGGTAATGCTGTGCTATATAAACCGTCGGAGTTTAGCACCCTTACTGGTTTGCAGATAGAGAAACTGCTTAAAAAAGCCGGCGTGCCCGATGATGCGTTTCAGGTAGGTGTAGGTGCCCGCGAAGTAGGTGCTGCTCTACTTGAAATGAATTTTGATGGTTATTTCTTTACCGGTTCGTATGCTACCGGTAAGTATATATACGAGAAGGTGGCTGACAAAATGGTACCGGTTGGTTTAGAACTGGGCGGTAAAGACCCGCTGTACGTAGCCGCAGATGTAAAAGACATTAAAGGCATAGCTGCCGGCACCGCCGATGGTGCGTTTTACAACAACGGACAAAGCTGCTGCAGTGTAGAGCGTATATACGTACACGAGAAAGTATATAACAAATATGTAGAGGAGTTTGTAAAAGAGGTGAAGAGCTACAAGGTAGGTGCCCCTACCGAAGATGGCGTATACATTGGCGCCCTTACCCGCGAAGCACAGCTGCAGGTAGTAGATGCACAGGTAAAAGATGCTGTGAAGAAAGGCGCAAAGGTACTTACCGGTGGTAAAAAAATAGCTGGCAAAGGCAACTTCTACGAGCCTACGGTGTTGGTTAACGTTAACCATAAGATGAAGGTAATGCGCGACGAAAGTTTTGGCCCGGTTATAGGTATACAAAAAGTAAAAAGCGACGAAGAAGCACTTGCGCTGATGAACGATACCGAGTATGGTTTAACTGCGGCCGTATACACACCAAGCAAACAACGTGCTGAAAAGCTGCTGGCGCAAACCAACAGTGGTACCGGTTATTGGAACTGCTGCGACCGTGTTAGCGCTGCTCTGCCATGGAGCGGCCGAAAACACTCTGGCTTTGGTTCTACCCTGTCGCACGTAGGGTTACGTGCGTTTACTAAACCTAAGGGCTATCATTTAAGAGGGTAATTATTTTACTGCCTGATATAATACAAACAGCCGCATCCTTTTGTTAAGGCGCGGCTGTTTTTTTACAAAAACATGACAATTTAAATTTATATTATACAGCAGTAGTTGTAGCTTTGGATAAACCAACCAACCTATGTACAAACTACTGATTGCTGTAATGATTGTGTTGATAGCTGATCTGCTACATGCACAAAACAATACAATAAATATTCTTGCAGATGTTAATGCCGGGTGGCTAAAACAGCCCGAGGCCAAACAACTGCAACAAGTGCAGTTGACCGGGGCAACTAACTACCAACAATGTATTGCTACGCACCTTAAGTTGGTAGAACAGATATTAAGGCAACGCGATGTGATTTATTTAAGTAGTGCACAAAAGCAAAACCGTACGCACTTGCTGGATGAGTTAAATGGGTATTGGAAAGCCGGTGTTTTCCCGGTGAATGATTACCTGCCGTATAAAAGCCCGGTGTTTATTGATAGAAAGGGAACGCATTGTGCTGTGGGATATTTGATGATGCAGAGCGGGTATGATGACCTGGCACAACATATAGACCACAATGAGAAATTTGCCTACGTACACGAAATAAAAACTGCTGGTGTAGCAGCGTGGGCCAACAAATACGGC
>JBJOOW010000112.1:0-8076 GCA_046051095.1 Bacteroidota bacterium
CTTTTTGCCTGAACAACAATTAGCTGAGTATCGCTCTGTTGTTTAATAATATGTCCCGTAGGTAACGATAAATAATTGCATGAGCCGTTACCCGACTCATCGAGCCAAATAGCCTTGCGTGCCGCTTCGGAAACCCAAACACACTTGTTATATATACGCCCGGCCAGCCCCCTGCTTTCAATATTACCACCTCTTTTAAACTGTTGTTTGGCGTAATAATAGTAATCGCCGTTAGTGAGGTGTATCTGTACAACATTCCCATCACCGTTAGTTATGTAAAGTATCTGCGATTCGGTAAATGGGGCATTGGGGAACTTTCGGGCAAATGGAACTATGTATTGCGTTAAAGGATTAATAACATCTACCTTACCTGCAGAACCATTAGTAAACGAGGATGAATGCAATACCCAAAGCATACCGTCATCGTCTGTTACAATACTCATTACACGGTCAGAACGCAGATTACTGTTCGTAGTATTAAAGGGAATAAAAAGTTCACCATCATACCGTATTACTCCGTTACCGGTACCAAACCATAAAAAGCCACTTTTATCCTGTATGCCACAAAGTACCTCACGCGTAGGCAGGCCTTCTTCTACACTAAGTACCCTATGGTTTATTATGAATGATGGCTGAGCCAATGCAGTACTGGCAATACCTGTAAGAACAACCATGCACCACACCATAAAACACCTGCTGGTATTATTCATAAATGCCTTGTATGGGTTGAGGATAGGGTGCATTGGCTATGCAAATTAAACTTTGTGACGGGGAATAGGAAAAACTGTGACGGCAGAATGCCCTGAAAAATACGTAGTAGCCATAAACGAACGAACATTGTGGTTTAGAATTATATATAACAAAACATCGCCCCATGAGAAGTAAATTTGTTGCTACCATTCTGCTACTATACATTGTATTACTGGCCGTAGCACAAGCACCCCAGCAATTAAATTACCAGGCAATTGTACGAGATGCCTCTGGAACACCCCTGCCCGGGGCTACTAACGTAACTGTTCGTTTTAAAATTCACGACGGAAGTGCTACCGGACCAGTAGTGTTTACCGAAACAAATACGGCCGTAACCAATCAGTTTGGTTTAATTACCATGTTTATTGGCGGCACTTCACCGCTCAGTAATGTTAACTGGGGTAGCGGCGCTAAATTCCTGCAGGTAGAAGTGGATGTAACCGGAGGGGTAAACTTTACCGACATGGGCACCAGCCAACTACTAAGCGTGCCTTATGCATTGTTTGCAGGTAACAGTAGTACTGGAACAACCGGGGCCACAGGCCCGCAAGGCGCTACCGGTAATGATGGCCCTACAGGAGCACAAGGTATGCAAGGCAACACCGGTGCCAATGGGCCTACAGGAGCTACGGGCCCGCAAGGCGCTACCGGTAACGATGGACCTACAGGTGCACAAGGTATACAAGGTAACACCGGTGCCGATGGGCCAACAGGTGCCACCGGGCCACAAGGCGCTACCGGTAACGATGGACCTACAGGCGTTCAAGGCTTACAAGGTAATGCAGGAGCCGATGGAGCAACAGGTGCTACCGGCCCACAAGGCGCTACCGGTAATGATGGAGCAACAGGCGCACAAGGTATACAAGGTAACACAGGTGCCGATGGGCCAACAGGTGCCACAGGGCCACAAGGTGCTTCCGGTAATGATGGAGCTACCGGCGCTCAAGGTATACAAGGTAACACAGGTGCCGATGGGCCAACAGGTGCCACCGGTCTACAAGGCGCTACTGGTAACGATGGAGCAACAGGTGCACAAGGCGTACAGGGCAACACAGGTGCCGATGGGCCAACCGGTGCCACCGGACCTCAAGGCGCTACAGGTAACGATGGTGCTACAGGCGCACAAGGTATACAAGGTAACACCGGTGCCGATGGGCCACAAGGTGCTAACGGTAATGATGGAGCAACAGGTGCACAAGGCATACAGGGCAACACAGGAGCTAATGGACCTACCGGTGCTACCGGCCCGCAAGGCGCCACCGGTAACGATGGACCAACAGGCGCACAAGGTATACAAGGTAACACCGGGCCAGCCGGTTCGCTACCCAATGGCAGTGCAGCAGGTAATACCACCTATTGGGACGGTACCCAATGGGTAACTAACAGCAGCAATATTTATAACAACGGCGGTAATGTGGGTATAGGCAACGCAGCGCCACATGCTTCTGCCGTGTTAGATTTGCGCAACACAGGCAACAAAGGTTTATTACCACCAACAGCAACATCATTTGTACACCCGGCATCGCCGGCACAAGGCTTAATGGTGTTTAACACCACTACCGGTTGTTTAGAGTTTTTTGTAGATACAAGTTGGCAGCCTGTAGCATGTAAATGTTCAAGCGCACCGGGGCAAACCGGCACCATTAACGCTATTACCGACCGTTACTGCTATAACACCAACTATAATTTTTGGGTAACCCCGGTAGCCGGGGCAAGCAACTATGTATGGTCGGTAGTGCCACCTACAGCAACATACACTATTACAGGCCAGGGCAGCAGTTCGGCCAGCATACGCTTTTTAGATTCTACAACCACAACTGTACAGGTGCAACCATTAAACAGTTGCGGCACCGGACCGGCGCAAACCTTCAATATTTCGAAACTTAAAGTACTTAGTCAGCCAACATTGCCTGTAGCAATACCCGCTGGCCCATATTGTGTTGGCGACACGTTATTATTCAATTCTACCAACGTAACATACGCTACATCATATACATGGACGGTTAACGCACCACACCGGATCTTGCAAAACAACAGCACCACTTATACTACCACCGATGCCTCTACACCTATCAGGGTACTATGCGGTTCGGCAGCAAGCGCTAGTATAAGTATAGCAGCAAACGCTTGTGATAATGTAACAAGCCCAACCGCTACAGTAACTGTTAACAGAGTAACGGTAGCCCAACCTACTGTGCCTGTATCTTCGTCGTCTATTGGTTTCTGTGCTGGTGATACTTTTACGTTTACATCGACAAACGTGTCAAATGCAACTGCATATACCTGGACGGTTACTCCTCCACATCGTATTTTACAAAACAACAGCACCACCTACACTGCTACCGATGCTACAACTCCAATAACTGTATTGTGCGGCACTGCGGCTAACTTATTGGTAACTATACAGGCTAAAGGGTGTAATGGAGCAATAGTGAGCACTACCGCAAATAAATTTGTACCCCGCCTGGTTGTTCCCAACACGCCGCCGGCAAGGCCCACCCCATCAACCCGATACTATTGTCCGTTTGATACTGTAACGTTTACCACTACTGCTGTAAACAATGCAACCAGCTATATATGGACCATACCTCCGACCTGGACCGTTGTGGGCGGAAGCACTACTACTTCCAGCCCAAGTATTCGGGTAGTGCTAGGAGCGGCCAGTACTACCTCAGTTACAGTAACTGTACGCCCAGGTAACTGTGCAGGTGTTGGTCCTTCATCACAACCACTGTCAGGCATTCAGGTGGGCCATGGAACTGTTACTTTTACGGTAGGCCAGAACCAGATATTCTATATGCCTGAATGTGCAAATACTTTAACCGTAACAGTAATCGGCGCATCAGGCGGCTCGGCGTGGTCACGATTAACCAACGGGGTAATTGCAGCACCAATTGTACCAACCAGCGTTCAAAAGGGCGCAAACATTAGAGCACTCGTAACTTTCACTACTAAGCCCGACTCGTTTTTTGTAAATGTTGGCGCACTTGGCACCAACGATTCGGCGCTTGCCGGTGGAGTAGGCGGGGTTGGTGGCAATGGCACCGATGCTAAAGGTGGTAACGGCACATACAGCGCTACCACTATTGATACCATAGCTGGTGGCGGTGGTGGTGGCAGTAGCGATATCCGGTTTATAAACAACCTTACAGCCAGCCGCGTAATAATAGCCGGAGGTGGAGGTGGTATGGGTCTTTACCGTACCGGTGATACTACATTAATACCAGGTTACGGAGGCAATGGCTCAGGTACAGGAAGCAACACCAATGGAAGCAACGGTGTAAACACCCCTTGCGGATTCGGGCTGGGTGGAACTAATTTAGCAGCCGGTGCAACTACCGGGGCTAACTGCAGCCAGGGTAGTGCAGTATGCAGGGTAGTAGCAACAGCAGGTAGCGGAGGTGTAGGTGGTAATGGCGGTAAATCTTGTGCAGTATCGGCTGGTTACGGTATCAATATTTCGGGGGCCGGCGGCGGTGGTGGTGGTGGAAGATTTGGTGGAGGGGGTGGATTTAACTCCGGCGGTGGCGGTGGCAGTTCTTATGTACCTGCTACCTTCAATGCAGGTGGTATTAACTGCACCATACAAATACAAACCTTATCACCCAATACCACTCAATCTAACGGCAGCGTATCTATAACCTGGTAATAATTCCTGCTATAAAAATGCTTTGATAATTATTCAAAGCATTTTTATAGCATTGTATGGATGAAACGATTGCAGTTTATTACTGGCTTACTTGTTACTTTAGTAGTGCTTGCTTCACTTTCGTTTACCCAAACTACAACGCACCCTTACCCTTTTACCTACAACGAAAAACTGGGCACCCCTACCCTGCCCTATTATAACCCATTAACGGTAGAGGGCGTAGAACTGGGTCGGTTGTTGTTTTACGATACGCTGCTATCGGGCAATAACAAACAAAGCTGTGGTAGCTGCCACCTGCAGAAGTATTCATTTACCGATGGCCAGGCTCGTGCTATTGGCACCTTTGGCGATACTGTAGAACGAAATACCATGACTTTGGTAAACATGGCATGGAACAAGCGCTTTTTCTGGGACGGCCGAGCCAAAAGTATAGAAGACCTGATACCACAACCGATAACCAACCCCAAAGAAATGGGCCAGGATACTACAGAGCTGATTCGCGAGCTTTACAAACACAAACACTACCCGCGTTTGTTTGAACTGGCATTTGCAGGGCAAGGAATAAATATGGTTACAGTTAGCAAAGCTATAGCACAGTTTGTGCGTACTATAACAAGCAATGGGGTAACTGTGCCCGATAGTTTGTTGCCCCGCAGCTATAACGGATTACCCGATAGTACCGACCTTGCCTATACCTTACACCACGACGAAACTGTTAAGGGCTCGTTTTACAGGTTTGCCCAAATGTGCGGGCACTGCCACAGCAGCGTTAACTATGGTGGGGTACACATGGCAGATAATATGTTGGTTACCGGCACCCGTTTTAAAGCCCCTACTCTCATAAACATTGCGGTAACCGGCCCCTACATGCACGACGGGCGGTTTACTACAATAGAGCAGATACTAAATCATTACAACGGACATATTTCGCAGTTTAGCGCTTACAACACCGATATTTTGCAAAAACCCATAGAAAATCTGATTAAGGAATGCGATAAACAGAATTTTGGCAAAATACTTCAACTGTTTACCGATACTACAGTACTTACCGATAAAAAACTGAGTAACCCGTTTACACAACCAGGCTTTAGCTGGCAGGCATACCACTAATTTTTAAAAGAAAAATGCCAACAATTGCGATAGGGCGTAATATGTTAACGGGCATACGAGGTTTGTAATTTTTTAGCAATTACATAATACAAGCCTGCCGACACCTAAATGTCTCATTTTCAGCGCCATAAAAAGAATCTATATGCTTTTGCTGTACAGGGATGGCCTGCACAGCAAAATCTTAGCCAACTATTTGGAAACCTGCCTTTGAAAACTATCTTTGCACTCCGTTTTGCAAAACCGGTTCCAAAATATCAATAATTGAATACACATTTCACCCGTGTTTTAGTTTCTTTTTAAGAGCGAAAAACACCTGTGATGTTATTGTATTTTGGAGATTAGTTAACTAGTTAATATATAAATTCGCCATGGCTGAAACACTCAAAAAACAAGCTGAAAGAATCAATTTCGGTAAGATTAAGCTCCCAGACGAACAACCGGACCTGCTAGATATTCAGTTAGAGACTTTTAAAGAGTTTATCCAACTGGAAACAACACCTGAGAACCGTAAGTTTGAAGGCCTGCACACCGTTTTCCGCGAGAACTTTCCTATTAGCGACACACGTAACATCTTCGTGTTAGAGTTTATCGATTATTTCGTAGACCCACCGCGGTATTCGATAGAAGAGTGCATTGAAAGAGGTTTAACGTACTGCGTGCCTTTAAAAGCAAAACTTAAGCTTTCTTGTAACGATCCTGAGCACATCGACTTTAAAACCATCGTACAGGATGTGTTTTTAGGTAACATACCATATATGACACCTAAAGGTACCTTTATTGTAAATGGTGCCGAGCGTGTTATCGTATCGCAGCTTCACCGTAGCCCGGGAGTATTCTTTGGCCAGTCGTTCCACCCGAACGGCACCAAAATATACAGCGCCCGTGTAATACCTTTCAAAGGTGCCTGGATGGAGTTTGCTACCGATATTAACAATGTAATGTACGCTTACATTGACCGTAAGAAAAAATTCCCTGTAACCATGCTGCTACGCGCAGTAGGCTACGATAGCGATAAAGATATCCTTACCCTGTTCGATCTTGCTGATGAAATTGAAATTAGCAAGAAGAGCGCCGCTAAAGCCATCGGCCGCCGTTTGGCTGCAAGGGTGCTTAAAACCTGGATGGAAGACTTTGTTGATGAGGATACCGGCGAGGTGGTTTCTATCGAGCGTAACGAGGTATTGCTTGAGCGTGATACTGTTATAGACGAAGATAACTTCGGCCTGATAGTAGACTCGGGTACCAAGAGCATATTTGCACACAAAGATACAGTAGGTGCCGACTACTCTATCATCTTCAACACCCTTAACAAAGATACTTCGAACTCGGAGATTGAGGCGTTGAACCACATTTACAAACAACTACGTGGTAGCGAACCACCTGATGAAGAAACTGCCCGTGGTATTATCGAGAAATTGTTCTTCTCGGATAAACGTTACGACCTGGGCGAAGTAGGCCGTTATAAAATCAAT
This sequence comes from Bacteroidota bacterium, assembly GCA_046051095.1. Lineage (GTDB taxonomy): Bacteria > Bacteroidota > Bacteroidia > Chitinophagales > LD1 > Bog-950. Next base: position 6,982 of record JBJOOW010000112.1, read on the forward strand.
AAAAAGCTTGAGCTGGATATTGATATGGATACCAAAGTATTAACAAAAACCGATATCATCGCTATTGTTAAGTACCTGGTAAACCTAAGCAACCAGAAAGCCGAAATTGATGATATCGATCACCTGAGCAACCGTCGTGTACGTACTGTAGGCGAGCAGCTTTATACACAGTTTGGTGTAGGTTTAGCCCGTATGGCCCGTACCATCCGCGAGCGTATGAACGTACGCGATAACGAGGTGTTCACGCCGGTAGATCTGATTAACGCAAGAACCCTTTCTTCGGTAATCAACTCATTCTTCGGTACTTCACAGTTATCGCAGTTCCTTGACCAGACCAACCCGCTTGCCGAAATTACCAACAAGCGTCGTGTATCGGCGTTAGGCCCTGGTGGTCTATCGCGTGAACGCGCCGGCTTCGAGGTTCGTGACGTACACTATAGCCACTATGGCCGTTTGTGCACCATCGAAACACCGGAAGGTCCAAACATCGGTCTTATCTCTACCCTATGCGTACACGCCAAGGTTAACAAAATGGGTTTTATCGAAACACCTTACCGTAAGGTAGATAAAGGCCGTGTAAACCTGAAAGGCAAGGTTGACTTCCTGAGTGCAGAAGAGGAAGACTTAGTTAAAATAGCACAGAGTAACGTGGGCTTAGATGATAAAGGCCACTTTACTACTGATAAAATTAAATCACGTTACCAGGGCGATTTCCCTATTCTGGGGCCAGACGACGTACAGTACATGGACGTTGCTCCTAACCAGATTGTGGGTGTATCGGCATCCTTGATTCCGTTCCTTGAGCACGATGATGCGAACCGTGCGTTGATGGGATCGAACATGCAACGTCAGGCAGTTCCACTATTAAAGCCACAAGCACCAATAGTAGGTACAGGCCTGGAAGCTAAAGTTGCTGTAGATAGCCGTAACCTGGTTAATGCCGAGAAAGATGGTGTAATTGAGTTTGTAGATGCAAACCAGATTACCATTAAATACGACAGAACAGAGGAAGAAAGACTGGTATCGTTTAAAGATGATAAAGTTACTTACACACTTCCTAAATTCCTTAAAACCAACCAGAGCACCTGTATTAAC
>JBJOOW010000113.1:0-6449 GCA_046051095.1 Bacteroidota bacterium
ATACGCAATTAATTTAATTGCAATATGTATTATGCGCCGTGTTCCTGCCAGTAAAAGATGAGCTAACGCTGTGCGCATAGCTGCACATTTTTAACTCGCAGAGTAATACCCGCCAATTAAAGTGTAGAGCTATTGTAAAATAGGGTGGGTGGTTGGCCTTACTTAGTTTTCTTTTTGGCTTCTTCTACAAAATCTTTCCAGGCTTTCTTTTTGTAAATATCATCGCCGTAGTAGTGGGCAATATCTTTTAAAAACGATGGTTGTATATAAAACGGCACGGCTTCTATCAGGTTCATATTCTCATCCAGCACGGCCAGCGTGGGTAGAATGAAATTGTTTTTTGCCAGTGCAAACGTTAACTGATGAAAAGGCATTTGCTGCGTACGCGGGTTGCCAAAGGTAAGCCCCATAAATTTCAGTGAGTCGCTTATCTCCGGGTTAAAATCTACCAGGTCGAATTTCTGTTTTACATAATCGTTCACGCTGCTATCAATAAAGGTGCTGCGTTTCATCACCTTGCAGGCGTTGCACCATTCGGTGTTTATTAGCACCAGTGTTTTCTTTTTACGCGGCTGGCCGGTAAATACCTCTTTAGGATTTAACCATTTATACTCGTTAATGGTTTTGGTTAGCGAGGTATCGTAAAAAGCCTTATCGAACTGTGATTTATATTCCTCGTAAGCACAATTGCGGAAAACGTTCTCCAGTGTAAACACCAGCATGGGTTCTATCTTCTGGTTATCGAGGTAGCCCTGTGCCAGCATACTGAAACTGAAATCGTTTTTCTGCTTATCGAAGTTGTTCATGAATAAAGTGGTAGGGTACACCAGTTTATTTTGAAGTAACTTAACTGCCAGTGCATTGGTAGTACGTTGGCCTACACCCAGCGGGCCGTATTTCTGCCCCAGGTATTCGATGGTATCTTTTGTTTCGGCGTTAAACTTTACGGGGTAAAAATTCTGGTTAATATATTGCGCTAAACCCGGGTTGGCGTAAGTAGTAGCCATCATACGTTTGCACCAGCCACACCAATCGGTGTAAAAATCCATGATAATGGGGCGGGGTACCGTTTTGGTTTTTTCCATAGCCTCCTGCAGGGTCATCCACTTTACAAGGCTACCCTCGGCATCGGGCTGTGCCTGCTGTTGCTGGGCAGATACAATACCGGCAAAACATACATTGAGTAAAACAGTAACAAACAAAGCTTTTGTTGCGCGTAGCAGCATGGCTAACAGGTTTATATTAAGGTGCAGATTTCAGCATTTTTTTCGATATGATGAAACCAAAGAATGTTAAGGCATATAAACACAGCAGCCGGGCTATTAAAACCCGGCTGCTGTAAAAAAGTTGTATAATATCTATTACGGACAAACAGGACCCAGTACCGCTGTACCTGTTAAGGTATACGTATTGCCGTTGGTTTTAATACCGCAACCTGCAGCACCGCCAGCGCCCTGAGAGCACACGCCGGTATCTACAAAGCCATTAGAGCCGCTACCTGCACTGCCCGCCTGGCCAAGGCCACCGCCTGCACCGCCCGAGCCGGGAGAGTATGGCCCAAAGCTTACAAACACTATAGTGCAGTTAACCACGCAGCCTGCTGTGTTGCCACCGGCACCACCTGCGTTAGCCGTGCCCGCATTACCTGCGTTACAGCCGCTTGGTGCGCCGTTGCTACCACCGGCACCCGGTGTAGAACCTGCACCACCACCACCGCCCGAACCCGCGCGGAATGTGGTACATGGGTTGCCACCACCCAGCTCGGCACCTGCACCACCGCCACCACCACCACCACCAATGGTGCCGCTGTTGGTAATGGTTACACCGGCGCATTGCAAATCGAGTGCGGGGCCGCCGGGTTTACCATCTTTATTAGGGCAACTGGTAAGGTTATGTCCGGTATCGTCGCCGCCATCGCCACCTTTACCGGCTATACGGCCCGAGTTGTTTATACCTATTGTAGAGCCACTGGCAAATGGCCCTGTAGTTAACGATGCAGTAGCGGTAGATGTGCTACCTATAGTAACACCTGCCTGTATATTAAACGTGGCACTGATGGCGCAGGCAGGGTTGCCGGCAAGGTTCCACAGGTTAACGTTATTGGCCGATGCTGTAATGTTTACTATAGATGGTGCCACAACTAATGTGTAGGTGCTGGTGGTAGATAGTACACCAATGGTGGCTACTACCTGCACCTGATAAGTGCCTGGCACCGCGCACGAGCTTGATGTGAACGTTAATGTTGTACTACCCGGTATTGGCATATTGCTGTTGCCAAACGCAGCCGTTACGCCACTTGGCAAACCGTTAACCGAAAGCAAGGCTGTATTGCCACTGGCCGAACATGAACCAGGGTTGCCGATAGTAACGTTGGTAGTAGCGGTAAGTGTGTTAGGTGCTACGTTAATTTCGTTTACTGTGCCGGTTGTAGGTGCTACAGCCAGGTTGTAATCGTACACGGTTAGTGTGTAGCTAAGCGTTTGTATGGTAGAGCCCGATGTGGCCAGTATGGTAATAGGGAAAGTACCCTGTGCCGCAGTAGGCAATGCTGTAAATGTAACTACCGATGTACCGGTAGGGGTAATATAACTGTTGCTGAAGTTAACCAGTACGCCCGCCGGTACGCCCGATGCAGAAAGTATAACCGGTGAAGGAGTGCCTGAGACTAATGATACTGTGATGGTATCGGATACAGAGCCGAAGTTAGAGCGAAGTAAGCAATCGCTAGGGTGGCTGAGCGAACAACTATAGGTAAACGAGCAAACAGTTTGCCCTACGTTAACCCAGCAGGTACCGTTCCAAAACTGGTGAACGCTAAGTGTGTTATTGAAAACAGTTAAGCCTACCGCCGGCCCCACAATAGCATCGCGCTGTGCGGTTGTAAGCGATGGAAACAGCACGCCTTTAGTAGTACTTTGTATATCGAGTATAGCGTTTGTGTTGGGTGCAGGCTGGTTTATACCTACTGCACCAGTGGTGGTTACACGCACTTTTTCGGTGTTGTTGGTACGTAATACTAAATCGGCATTATCGGTAGTGCCTACAAAATTGGTAGCAGGGTTAGTGCCGGCGTTGCCTTTCAAGGCCCAAAAATCGTTTAGTGTATCTACCGGTATCCAGGCGGTGCCGTTCCACATTAGTACATTGCCTGCCTGTGGTGTGGTGTTGGAAACTGCATTGCCCTGTAATGCAATAACTGTTGGGTTAGGGTAAGTGCCACTTAAATCGCCACCGGCCGGCCCCAGCGGACCGGTAGGGCCTGTAATACCTGTAGCGCCCGTAGCACCGGTAACACCTTGTATACCTTGCGCACCTGTTGGACCTGTAATGCCCTGTATACCCTGTGCACCTGTGGAACCGGTAATGCCTTGTATGCCCTGCGCACCGGTAGCGCCGGTATTACCCTGTATGCCTTGTGCACCGGTGGCACCTGTGGCTCCGGTGTTGCCGGTTACTCCAGCTGTGCCCTGTGCTCCGGTAGCGCCTGTAGCACCCGTGTTGCCGGGGGTACCTTGCGGGCCGGTATCGCCGGTTGGGCCTGTGTTACCGTTAACACCTGCACTGCCGGTGGCACCTGTAGCACCCTGCGGACCAGTTGGCCCCGATAGCTGGCAAAGCGATACCCAACCGTTAGCGGTGGTGTAATAAAAAAAGCAGTCGGCAGTTATATCGTATACCAGCAGGCCATTGGCCGGTGCGGCAATAGCTGTGCGCTGTGCGGTTGTCATGCGCGGGGCAATAAAACCTTTATTGGTAGATTCGAGTTGTAGTATCGAACTGGGGTCGGGTGTGTTGGTGCCTATGCCTACGTTGTTCTGCGCATAGGTAGCCGTAGCCAGCCACAGTACTAAATTAAGCAGGTATAACTTTTTCATGAAACGGGTTGAGAACCCTAATGTAGTTAATGTACCCGAATATTGAAACAACATATGGCCTGTATGTTAAAGTGCTGCTACAGGCAGTAAAAAAAAAGGTTGAGTGCCTAACTCACTCAACCTTTTAAAACATACAATTATGAAAAATGTTTACGCTACGCGCAGGTTCTGTCCATCTAACGGAATTACTGTTTTCTGTTGCGATGTTTCGAACGATGAGAAAGATATTTTGGCAAAAGCCATGCGCGAGTTAAAGTCGAGCGCCGAGCTTTCTTTTTTCGATATCTGGAATACATAGTCCATGCCCGTCCAGGTTACAAACCAACCCACCGGCTCCAGCATTAGTATTATACCATTCAGGTAAGCAGCCTTTTGCGATAGGGTAGTAAGAAAGAAGATGAACAATATGAGCAACGAACCCGAACCCAGCAGCATGTAACCTTTGTTACGTGCATCGCGCTGTTCTTTTTTTAGCTCGTCGGCTATGTGGTGAAAGTGTTTGTTCAGGTTATTCAGGATAATAGCTTCCGATTCTTCATTCCGCTGATCTTCCATTACATGGAATTTAAGGCGCACCATACCTTTACTGTTCTGGCTGGTCATTTTGCGTACCTCGCGCAAAAAGTCGTCAGATAAAGCACGGTCAGAGAACGGCCTTGAGTCGAACTCAGAAAATACATCATCGTATTTGTCAATCCAGATAGAAATCTCCGGCTCGTCTACGAACATGTCGGGTGAGTTAGAAGGATCCTGGTTCATATTGCTTAGTTGTGTTTATTAAATTAACCTTATTGTATCAGGTAATCCTCCTTTACGGGGTACAACCAATTAGGTTTCTTATATTTTGTTTTTTGTTGCATGTAAACTGTATCTCAAAAGTTTAACCTTGTATACTATTAATTTTACGTTACGGATAACTTTATATTTGTTTATACGTAAAGAGTAGTAAGTTGAATGTTGAACCAAACAGGTTTGTGCAGATGATGAAGACCCTGGCCCGTATATTGTTATATAAAGAAAAGAAGGGTTCTTTATAATATACAGGATGGAACCAGCCACGAGATTGTTTTACGAAAGGATTAAAGTATTAACCGGGAACTACAATTTAAGCATATGAATAAGCTATATCTATCGGCAATAATAATGTTGTTGTCTGTTGCCCTGAATGCACAGAACGGCACACCACCGCCACGGGAAAAGAAGGCGGTTGCATTGCCACCAACAACTACCAACTCAACTATTACATCATCGCAGGCCGAGGTATTGAGGGCAATAGAAAACAATATGGTGCGGGTAGAGGGTGGAACGTTTAGTATGGGCTGCACAGATGAAACAGACACAGCCTGTTACTATTGGGAAAAACCATTACACAAAGTAAAGGTTACAACTTTTTACATCAACAAGTTTACTGTTACACAGAAAGAATGGCAAACAGTGGTGGGCGATAAGCCATGGTTTAGTAAGGATTGCCCCGATTGCCCTGTTGAGAATGTAAGCTGGTACGATGCACAGATATTTTTAAGCAAGCTTAACCAGCTAACCGGTAAGTTTTACCGCCTCCCTACCGAAGCCGAATGGGAGTACGCTGCCCGTGGAGGAGTTAAAAGCAAAGGTTATTTGTTTGCCGGCAGCAACGATATTGACGCAGTAGCCTGGTATCATGATAATAGTACCAAAATATCGCGCCCTGTAGGGGGTAAACAACCTAACGAGTTGGGCCTGTACGATATGAGCGGTAATGTTTTTCAGTGGTGTAACGATTGGTTTGATGAGAAATATTACAGCAAAAGCCCCGAAGAAAATCCGCAAGGCCCTGGCCGTGATTCGTATCGTTCGTGCAGGGGAGGATCGTGGTGGAGCGAAGAGAAGGAATGCCGTGTTGCGCACCGCGACCGTTACCCACCCGATGCCCGCGATGATGATGTGGGTTTCAGGATTGCTAAAGATTAAACTGTTACCCATACATAAAAAACCGGCGCTGTAATTACAGCGCCGGTTTTTTTATGTGGTTACTATTTTACATAACCAGTAGCCACATAATGCGTTGTACCTGTTGCTGCTATTAATTACTTAACTTTATAAAACACAATAAACTGGTATGGCTAACAATATGTATAAGGCAATTAACTTTTATTTAGCTGTGGCGCTATGGGTATGTATGCCTGGGCTAAGTGCCTGCATTGGCGATAACGCTACCGGTACAGCCTATAACAAAGCTACGGCGTATACGCTTAGCAATATTGCCTATGGCAGCGATGCACAACAGAAGATGGATATATACCTGCCTGCTAACCGCAGTGCCGATAGCACAAAAGTATTTGTATTGATACACGGTGGCGGTTGGACCAGCGGCGATAAAGCCGACTGCACCGATTTTTTAAACGGGCTTAAAAACCTGTACCCGGGATATGCCGTTATTAATATCAATTACCGCCTGGCTACATCTGCCAGCCCCGGTTACCCCAAACAGATAAACGATATACAGGCAGCGCTGAACGAGATACAATTACCTAAGTACGGCGTATCTAAACAGTACTTTCTGTTTGGCTGGTCGGCGGGTGGGCATTTATCGTT
>JBJOOW010000114.1:0-3928 GCA_046051095.1 Bacteroidota bacterium
AAACTAACACTGTTGATATTATGGTTACCGGTGGCAATTTTTGCCCAGACAAACTACAAAAATGGTACCCTTACCATTGATTTTGGCAAAAACAACCAAAACAACACACAGCAAACACAACCGGTAGATACACCGCAGGAGAAAAAATTTGTTTACCCCAGCGACGAAGAAGCTATGGAGGAGCAGGAGATTCGCCGTACGAAAAAAGAGAAAAAAGCCAGAATGCCCAATCAGGAAGATTTCGATTTCCGGCGCGATGGCTTGTTTAAAGGCTTGTTTAGTGTAGGCCTTAACGCCTGCCAGGTAGATGGCGACAAATACGCAGGCTATAACCGCCTGGGTTTTGATGGCGGTGTAGGGGTAATGATACGCTATCACAGGTTTCTTTCTACCAGTATAGAGATTCACTACTCTATGAAAGGAGCCAAACAGCGGATTGTACCCAACTCAAACCCGTTGGCGGGACAATTGTTTCAAATACAATTAGATTATATCGACATACCGGTATCGCTGCTGAATGTACACGATAAAAAGCTGGTTATGTTCAGTCTTGGATTAACGCCTTCTTTACTTGTTCGTGTTAAAGAAAGGAATGAAGATGGCACAGACGCAACCACAAACCAATTTTATATAACCCGCAAAAGATTTGACTTAAGTGGGTTTGCAGCGTTTGGCTTTGTTATAAAACAACAATTTTACATTGGCGCCAAGTTTTCATACTCGTTTATTAGTATGAAGCCCGCCGAACCCAACACCAGAACCAACGGGCAGTATAACAACGTTATAAACTTCCGGTTTATGTATATAATGGGGCAGCTAAAAAAGAAAAAGTAATACCAGTAAAGTAGTCAGACGTTACAGCTGCATAGCTTTAATGTTTACTATCATATCCTGCGCCATTTTTGCCAGATCATATTCTGGTTTCCAGCCCCAATCGTTTTGTGCCACGCTGTCGTCAATACTTTGTGGCCAGCTTTCGGCGATAGCCTGACGGAAATCGGGTTTATAGGTAACTGTAAATTCGGGAATATGCTTTTTTATTTCGGCAACAACATCTTTGGGTGCAATACTAAAACCCGAAAAGTTGTAACCTGAACGGGTAGTTATTTTATTTGCCGGGGCCTCCATTAAATCGATAGTTCCACGTATTGCATCGGGCATATACATCATGGGGAGTGCGGTATCTTCTTTCAAAAAGCATTCATAATTTTTATTGGCTACAGCCTCAAAAAATATCTCTACAGCATAATCGGTAGTTCCACCGCCGGCTTTTGTTTTATAGCTGATAAGACCGGGGTAACGTATACTACGCACATCCAATCCGTGTTTTTGAAAATACCAATCGCACCAGCGCTCACCAGCCTGCTTACTGATACCGTATATGGTATTGGGCTCCATAACTGTAAATTGGGGTGTATTTACTTTGGGGGTAGTTGGGCCGAATACAGCAATTGTTGACGGAAAAAAAAGCTTTTTAACGCCGTTCTCTACACACACATCCAACACATTCCGCAGGCCTTTCATGTTAATACGCCAGGCCATTTCGGGGTTCTTTTCGCCGGTAGCAGAAAGTATGGCTGCCAGGTGGTAAACCTGTGTAACCTTAAAGCGTTTTACACAATCGGCAAGGCCATTTTTGTAAAGAACATCCAAACGAATAAACTCTCCGCCTTGCTTTAGCTCCTCCGAACCCTCTTTCAGGTCGCTTGCTATTACATTTTTATACTTTTTACGCAGGGCAAGTACCAGTTCGGTCCCTATCTGCCCGCCTGCCCCCGTAACCAAAATCGTTTCGTTTTCCATTCTAAATTTCTGTTGAGCGATGGTAATGAAAGCGCCAAATGTAAAAAGTTTGCGTTTGCAACATTTAGTAATTTACCCCCAGCACAGTAATGGTGCATTAAGGCATTTTCCTATTTTCGGGCGCAACAAAACACTTATATGCAAAAACGTATTTTGCCACACGTAGCCGCCGTGCTTACGTTTGCGTTACTTACAGTAATTTATTTTTACCCCTACTATAAAGGCATGACCCTTGGTGCACACGACACCACCCAGTGGAAAGCCATGGCACAGGAAACCATAGCATGGAAAGAAAAAACCGGCGAACAAGCATTATGGACTAATAGCATGTTTGGTGGTATGCCTACATTCCAGATATCGGTAGAGTACCCGGGTAACTTAATCAACTACATACCCAAGGCACTACAACCCATTTTTCCCGAGGCTTCGGCATTATTGTTTGTAATGTTTGTAGGCTTTTATATACTGTTACTTTGCTTTGAAATTAACCCGTGGCTATCGCTTGCAGGTGCACTGGCATATGGTTTGGCATCGTTTAACCTGATAAGTATAGAAGCCGGCCACAATACCAAAGTAATGGCAATGGCACTAATGGCACCGGCCATTGGTGGTATGGTGCTGGCTTACCGTGGTAAGGTATTGTTAGGAGCTGCTATTGCAGGCCTGTTTATATCGTTGAATATTGATGCCAACCACTTTCAAATAACTTATTATTTGCTACTTACCATGGGAATGCTGGGTGTTTACTTTTTCGTTGAAGCCATCATACAGAAAACACTACCGGTGTTCGCCAAAGCTACCGCTGCACTACTTATTATTTCGGTAGTAGCGTTTTTGCCCAACGTAGCTAACTTATGGAGCACCTGGGAGTATGGCAAACAAACCATGCGTGGTGGCGGAAGCCAGTTGAGCGATAAAAAAACAGCCAACAAAGGTGGTGGGCTGGATATAGAATATGCTACACGTTGGAGCGAAGGCGCCGGCGATTTTGAGTTTATGACCCTGCTGATACCAAATATGAAAGGTGGCGCATCGGGTAGCGAGCTTTCAGAATCGTCCGCATCGTACAAAGCACTTACACAAAACGGCATACAATCCGCCGGGCAGATTATTGAGCGTATGCCAACTTACTTTGGCGACCAGCCAGGCACATCAGGACCAGTATACCTGGGTGCTGCCGTTTTCTTTCTATTTATACTTGGATTGCTGATAGTACGTTCGCCAGTTAAATGGGCTTTACTTGCCATATCGGTATTTTTCCTACTGCTATCGTTTGGGCATAATACGCCGTTTTTCGAATGGTGTTTTAACGGACTGTTGCCTATGTTCAATAAATTTCGTACACCTACCATGGCTTTAGCGGTACTGCAAATTACATTTCCACTACTGGGCATACTGGCCGTAAACGAAATAATTAACGGCACCGTTAGCGGCGACGAGCTAAAGAAAAAACTATACATAGCTGGTGGCATTGTAACCGGCCTGATAGTATTGTTTGGTTTTTTAGGTATTGGCAACACTTTTACCGGAAAGGGCGACTTAGAGCTGGCCAAACAGTTTCCTGATTGGTTAATGAAAGCACTAAGAGAAGACAGAGAATCGATGCTACACACCGATGCTGTACGGTCATTATTTTTTGCTGCAGCTGCATTTGGCGCTATCTGGTTGTTTATGCGTAAAACTATTACAGCCAACACGCTTGCCTTTTCGTTACTGGTAGTATTTTTACTTGATGGCTGGCTGGTAGCTAACCGTTACTTAAACTCGAAAGATTTTGTGGAAGACTCACAATTTGCACAAAACTTCCAACCATCTCAAGCAGACCAGCAGATATTACAGGATAACAGCCTTGACTACCGCGTATTCGACCGCACGGTTGATCCCTTTAATACTGCTTCGCCAGCCTATTTCCATAAACTGATAGGTGGTTACAGCCCAGCCAAACTGCAGATATACCAGGACCTGATAGAGCGCCACTTAAGCCAGGGCAATGCCAAAGTGTACGACATGCTTAATACAAAATACTTTAAAGTGGCCGATGAACAGGGCAACCAACGTGTAATACCTAACCCGGCCGCGCTTGGAAATGCGTGGCTGGTAAGCAACATTAAACACGTAGCAAACG
>JBJOOW010000115.1:0-3287 GCA_046051095.1 Bacteroidota bacterium
CTGTGTCAGACAATGGCATAGGAATATCTAAAGAATACTCTACCACTATCTTCCAGATGTTCAAGCGCTTGCATAACGAACAAGATTACGACGGCACAGGAATTGGCCTTGCTATCTGCAAGAAAATTGTAGAATACTACCACGGCGAGGTTTGGTTTGACAGTGCCGAGGGAGATGGCACTACCTTCTACTTTACTATCCGAAAATTCTAGCCTTCAATCTACAGGTCACAGTCTGTAATTAATACCAATTAAGTTACCTAAAACTCCAAAGGAATTATCGCGCAGTAGTGGTTTGTAGAAAGGCCTTCCAACCTTCAGAAATTCAATTGCTAGCCTACATTCTTACCCACTAAGGACTATAGACTGAGGACTAATAACTCGCTCTTGCTTGTTTGCTTCATTTATTTATTTTCACGGCTCACTTAAATCAATTATACATGCCTTATCTATTTACATCAGAGTCGGTATCGGAAGGACATCCGGATAAAGTTGCCGACCAAATATCTGACGCACTGATTGACCAATTTTTGGCTTATGACCCGCAAAGTAAGGTTGCCTGTGAAACACTGGTAACAACTGGCCAGGTAGTACTTGCCGGTGAGGTTAAATCGCAGGCATATCTTGACGTGCAGGAAATTGCACGCGAGGTAATCCGCAAAATAGGCTATACCAAAGCTGAATATATGTTTGAAGCAAACAGCTGTGGTGTATTCTCTGCCATTCACGAGCAATCATCGGATATTAACCAGGGTGTTGAGAGAAAGAAGCCAGAAGAGCAAGGTGCAGGCGACCAGGGTATGATGTTTGGCTACGCCAGCAAAGAGACAGATAACTACATGCCGCTGGCATTGGATTTAGCGCATACACTATTACGCGAACTTGCAGCCCTGCGCCGCGAGAACAAAGCGATAACATACCTGCGCCCCGATGCAAAAAGCCAGGTAACAATTGAGTACGGCGACGATAACCAGCCAATCCGCATTGATGCTATTGTAATATCTACCCAGCACGATGACTTTGGCAAAGATGCTGTGATGCTGAAGAAGATAAAAGATGATGTAATAAACATACTGATACCGCGCGTTAAGAAAAAACTTCCTAAGCGTGTACAGGCCCTGTTTAACGACAAAATTAAATACCACATTAACCCAACCGGTAAATTTGTAATTGGTGGCCCGCACGGCGACACAGGCTTAACCGGTCGTAAAATTATAGTAGATACCTACGGTGGTAAAGGTGCACACGGTGGTGGTGCGTTTAGCGGTAAAGATCCAAGCAAGGTAGACCGCTCGGCTGCGTATGCTACCCGCCACCTGGCTAAACACCTGGTTGCTGCCGGTGTGTGCGATGAGGCTTTGGTACAGGTAGCTTATGCAATTGGTGTAGCTCAACCTGTAGGTTTGTTTGTAAATACCTATGGCACATCTAAAGTTAACCTTACCGATGGCCAGATAGCAGCCAAACTTGCTAAAATGCCTGAGTTTGACATGCGCCCTTACTTTATTGAAAAACGCTTTAACCTGCGTTCGCCAATATACCTTGAAACAGCCAGCTACGGACACATGGGCCGCGAGTGCAAGGTGGTTGAAAAGACCTTTAATAAAGGTAAAGCCAACGAGAAGAAAGTAAAAGTGAAACTTTTCCCTTGGGAAGAACTAAACTCGGTTGATGCAGTTAAGAAAGCTTTCGGCATTAAATAACCAACTAATACTACACAATAAAAAAGGCGATTTCACAATCGCCTTTTTTTATTGCACCTTTATTACATGACAAAAGCCACCAGATACATTTTGATAGCACTGCTTACTGCAGCGCTTATCCCCTATCTGGTTGTTTGTTTTTATGCCCTGCCATTTGCCGATGATTTTTGCTTTGGCTGGACAGCCAGTGAAAACATTCCGTTTGTAAAAAAAATACTGAACCAGTATTTGCTATGGAATGGCCGGTACACCGCTGATGTGCTGGTGAATGTGCACCCGCTTGTTAGCGGGAAGATTATCTACTACCAGTTGTGTAGTTTTGTAGCGATAGTGGCTATGCCCGTGGTGGTGCATGGGTTTATTACCTCGTTGCTCGGCACTACACAAATACAAGATTCTTCTCCCCGCAAAGCCGAGGTGCAGAATGACAAAAAAGGCAGGTTTTACGCTGCTATTTTTTCGCTCTTTGTCACCCTCTTTTATCTCAACTACCAACCAAACATTACAGAGGGCATTTACTGGTATATAGGTATAGCAAATTATCATTTGGGCAATTTGCTGTTGTTGGTGCAAATAACTTTATTGCTAAATGCATTATCAGCTACCGGCAAAATGAAGATTACATTGCACGCAATATCATTACTGCTTTTAGTTGTTTCTGTAGGCTTTAATGAAGTGGGCGCATTGCTTATTCCTTCATTATATTTTTTGTTGTTTGTTTTACACTTCCAACTTCGGTCTTTGGACTTCCGACTTAGCGCAGTATACTGCGCAGTTACCATCATTGCCTCTGCATTTGTATTTTTCTCGCCGGGCAATTTTGTGCGCTCGGTTGAGTTTGAAAACAGGTATAGCCTGTTGCACTCGCTGCTATACGCTACGCTGCAAACAATCCGCTTTTTAGCGAAATGGATGCTGAACGTACCATTTGTACTGCTAAGTGCCGTGGTTATTGCCAATGCCAGCAAACTAAAAAACAATGTACAAGCAGATTACAGGCTACTGTTGGTTGCAATACTGGCAATAGTATTCTGTGGTTCGTTTCTACCCTATTTTGCAACCGGCGTACTAGGCCAGCATCGCACTATCAACTATGTATTTTTCTTTTTCATACTGCTTTGGCCTTTGTTTCTTCTTTCGGTTTCAGAGCGGTTTAACGTACCAGATAAACTGCAACTGCTCAGCAAAGCAAATGTAGTTGCCCCGCTACTAATTACAAGCACCCTGTTGCTGGCTATAACAGGTAATGGAGTTAAATTATTAGCCGATTTTAAACACCACACATTTGACAGATATGAAGCTACCTTTTACAAAAGGCAAGCTGATATAGTACAAAACCCGGATAAGCCAATAGAAAAACTTGGAACCGTACCAGCAACTTTTACTATTGTAGATGTGCGAAGCGATACGGCATGGTGGGTAGATAAATGTATGAAGAAGTATTACAAAGAAACAGGAAAGTTAGTTCTGTAAAGGCTATTTTCCTCGGCCATATAGCACCGTTTGCACAGTGTATACCATTATTTTAAAGTCGAGCATAATACTCATATTCTCTATGTAAATGATATCGTACTTAAGGCGTTTT
>JBJOOW010000116.1:0-3514 GCA_046051095.1 Bacteroidota bacterium
CGATGTAAACGTAAGGAACGTAGATATTGCTGTATCGGCAGGAGAGAAGGTTTTAGACAGGTGTATCTTTTCTTCGCCCTCGTTACCGGCGCTCATTACTATTACTTTACCGGGGCCGGTAAGGTTATTTAGTGCCTGGTTCAGTAACGTGCTGCCATCGTGCGGGCCCGACTGCGAACCCCAGCTAACATTTGCCACACATGGCTTACCAACCGATTGTGCGTAGTTGAATATGTAGGCTATGCCGTCAATAAAATCGGTAAAGCTACCTTCCAGCCATTGCTCGGCAATGGCAGTGCGGCGCACGCCAACAAATACCAAATCGGCATCGTAAGCCATACCACGAAATTTATTATTAAGCAGGCTGCCATAACCCGAGCCCGCAGCCATACCTGCCACACAGGTGCCGTGTGTCTGCTCGGGGTTATCGGTGCCTTGTGCTTTTATTAATGCAGTATCTGTTATCTCCGCACCATAGTTATAACCGGCAGGGTGGGGGCCAGTGCCGTTAAGCTCCCATACGCGTTTTATGCGGTACTGGTTATGCAGCGTATCGTAAAAAGATGGATGGTTGTAATCGAAACCGAAATCGAGCACGCCCACTATTACGCCTTTACCACTGTAGGCCATTGGCAGGTTTATACCTGCATGTACCGAATCTACCCGGGTGGTTTTACGTGCACGGTCAAGGTTGGGCTTGGCTGGTTCATCCAGTTGTATATAGCTAATGCCGCTTATTTGTGTAAACTCAATTGCTTTATTGTAAGGTACACGCACGGTCCATACATCGCCTGCTTTTGTACCAATTAATGCGCTTATGTTTTCAAGTGCTGCCTGCACTGTGCCTGCATTGGTAACTTTTATAAGCGCGCTGATGTATGCCTGCCCGTTATCGCCTTTTTTATACAGGTAGCCATCGGGTTTTTGACCGGTAAGGCTGTTCTGTTTCCAATCGTTCAGGTAGCTTTGCATAAGGTGCGAAAGCTGCGCTTTGGGTGTGGTAATGTTTTGTGCATTCAGGCAAAATGCAACCAATACAAGTGCGGCCAGGGGTAAGTACTTTCTCATATAGTATTAAAGCTACTAAGTTACAATTTATTGGCAGCCGGTAAAGCTGTTTTTACTGCGGCAGCATACACCTGAAGGTTAGGTTTATACGCGGCTGTAATACTTTTTTGGTGGGTGGTAGTTTATGCAGCCAGTGTTGCTGTGTTTGCCCGGCCATTAACAGCAGGCTGCCGTTTTGCAATTGTACCGATACTGTTTGGCCAGTGTGTTTGTGCTTAAAACTAAACTTACGTTCGGCACCCAGACTGATAGAAGCAATAGTAGAATCAGGCACAATAGTATCTTCATCATCGCTATGCCAGCCCATACTTTCGCCGCCGTGGTGGTATAGGTTTAGCAAACAGCTGTTATACACGGCACCGGTTTTTTCTTCTGCCAGTTGTTTAAGTGCAAATAGTTCGGGTGTAAATGGCAACGCTTTGCGCGCAATACCCGAGTAGGTGTAGTTGTAGGGTTGTGTACCGTACCAGCCGGTTTTACGGCTGGTTACTATCCGCTTGCCAAACATTATCACCTCATCGTTCTGCCATTGTATGGTGTGCAGTAATTTATCGAAATAATAGACACTTTCCGTAGCAGATAACACCGGCCCGTAGTAGCGCACTTCACCATCAAGGGGTAACAGGTTGCCGGTATTTTCGCCAAATAAATCCATATTACTTGCGCAAATATGCTGTAATAAAGTATATGCAGTAGCGCTTTGACTGTTATTGTATGGCAACAATTGTACAAAATGTCAGGCTGAGCGGAGTCGAAGCCTTTTGCTTTTAGGGCCCTTCGACTACGCTCAGGGTGACATACAATTTACGTTGAGCCTAACTCTTTCATGTTACAACTCTGCAAATGCGTATTAAATATTAACTATGCTGTAAACACGGTTATGAAACAAAATACAACCATCCACAATTATCTGGTGTTTTACAATGCAGTAGCATTTATCAGCTGGGCTGCCTTTTTAGTAGCGTATATAACCGGCGGGTTGCAATACAACAGCACCACCCTGTTGTTACTAAATATTGCGCAGGGCATGGCCGTGCTGGAGGTATTACATACCTTACTTAAATGGGTTAAATCTCCGGTAGGCTCTACGTTGGCGCAGGTGGCATCGCGCATATTGGTACTGGTGTTTATTAATTTGTATCTGCCTGTTTACCCAACTGCCACTGTGTTTAAAGCCGGGCTGGTAATTATTTCGTTTGCATGGGGTATTACCGAAATGGTGCGTTACTCGTTTTACCTGCTGGCGTTGCTAAACAAACAACCCGCCGCGTTACTATGGATGCGCTATACTTTTTTTATAGGGCTATACCCAACGGGTGTAACCGGAGAGTGGCTGATACTGCTAACCCCGCTAATTGTAAACGGCTTTAGCCTTTCGGTTTACAGTGTTTTTGCTGCAGTACTGTTTGTTATTTATGCTTACTACTTTCCGGTGTTGTATGGTTATATGTGGAAACAGCGTAAGCAAAAACTGGTATAGTATTTTGTGCTTGCATATAAACAAAGCGGCCCGTAACAATGTTACGGGCCGCTTTGTTTATGGTATGTTGTAAGAAGATTAAAATGCAAACGATACCGCTAAACTTGGTAACACAGGCAACTGGTTAACGCGCTGGTAGCTTACACGGTCGAAGTAGAAGATGTTTTTACGGTTGTATACGTTAGATACGCTCAGGTTAATTTCAATCTTCAGCTTATCTTTTATGTCGAATATCTTTTTGATGCTCATATCCAGGCGGTGATAGTATGGCAAGCGGCCGCCGTTAATTTTGGTATCGTACAGTATAGCCAGGTTACCGTTGCTGCCGTTTACATCGCTGCCTATGCCACCATCAAGCGGAACGCTTTCGTAAAAGCCCTGTGTTTTGGTAAAAGGAAAACCGCTACCCAGGTTCCAGCGGGCGCTTATTTCCCAATCGCGTTTTTTACCAAAGGTATAAGTACCCACCAGGTTTACGTTGTGGCGGCGGTCGAAGTGCGGCGGATATACCTGAACACCATCGTTACGGTGGGTCCACGCCAGCGAGTATGTACCATACAGGAACAAGCCTTTGTACTGCCATTTAATCAGCACATCCAAACCATACGCATCGCCTTTTTCAACCAGGAAATCCGGGTCGCTGGTTTTTTGTTTAAAGCGGTTAATGTTAAACAGGTGCCAGAAATATTTGTAGTAAGGCTCTATGTTGATGGTTACGTTTTTAGGCAGGTCAAGCTCTAAACCAAATATGCCGTGTACCGAACGCTGGAAGTTGCGTATCTTATCATAGCTTTTACCCGATGCATCTTTGGCGCTCTCCTCTGGTCCGGTTAAGAAGCCGGTAAACAGGTTAACCACATCGCGGTCGCTTTTGGTACTGATAAAGTTTTGCGAGTACATACCGGTAGCCAGTTTAAGACGTACCATATCGGTAATGTTATACTTCATGCTCAGGCGTGGCTCCGG
>JBJOOW010000117.1:0-2729 GCA_046051095.1 Bacteroidota bacterium
TTTACCTTCTCCGTTAAGCGATGTTTCGAAACCAAAGATACGGGCGCGGCTTACGTTTTGCGACTGGAAGAAAGGATAGAAACCTGTCTCATCGAACTTTGAACCGAATTTAAATTCAATCATATCTTTAAACTCTGTCCAGAAAGCTACCAGGTCGTAGTACCCTCTCCAGTTGTTTATTTTAAAGCTGCGTTTGTAACCTAACTCAGCAGTAAATCCCCTTTCTGGTTTAATCCCGTAGTTAGGTAAAATGCGGATACCTGCAAGTTCGTAAGTAACAAAACGCTCTGCCACGCTTGGCACGCGGAACGATTGGCCGAACGAAGCACGGATAAAGTTGTTCTCTTTTATCTGGAAATTAGCACCAACCGATACCACCGGGATAGTAGGGGTAATAGCGCTATCCAACCTGTACAGCTCTTCGCGTATACCGGCGTTAAGGGTAAACCATTTGTAATTTAGCTTGCCTAGTAAAAAGGCACCGGCATAATCCTGCTGGTGTGTGCCAAGGGTACCATCTACTACTAAAGAGTGTTCGTTACTTACACCACACTGTAAAGTAACCAGTTTACCAAAATCGTGTCGGAACTGATACTCGGTACGGAACACCCAGAAATCGGTTTGACCATCAATATTGTTTTGGCGATTAATACGGGTTAGCAGCTTATGAGTATTACCTTTCTTATCTACATAAGTAATCTTAGGGTCTATGTAGGCTAAAAAGTAACGCTCATCAAGGTCTACCCCACTGGCGGGCAGGTAAGGGTGGCCTCTATCCTGCCAGAAAAACTGAAACCCGTTTTTGCGGTACATCAGGCTGGTGGCAAGTTCAAGTGTAAGGCGCTGGTTAAGCTTTACAGGTTTCCAACGTATTTTATTATTGAAACGCACAAAGTAGTCGTACTCCTGCTGTAAGTGGCTTTGCAAGCCCTGCATCATACCACTAAACACAAAATCTACCGCACCAAATTTTTGCTTGTGCAAAAACATAAACCCAAGCATATTGGGATTATCAAAAATTTTACCGCCCCGTTTCCACCATTGAAACGAATCTACAGGCGGCTTGCCCATTCCTTCGTAAAACATGGTAAACTTGGTAGTAGGTGTATCTTTTGCGTAAGATGTTGTTACATTAAGTACTCCATTTAGTGCGCTGGAGCCATACTGCACGGTTGATGCTCCCTTTACCAACTCCATCTGCTCAACGTTCTCTACAGGCAATAACGGCCATTTAATTTCACCGCGGTCGGCGCTCATCAGCGGCATTTCGTCTACCACTAACATAACACGGCTACCGGTGCCATAAGCATAGCCACTACCTCCACGTACGCTCATCTGCCCGTCGAGCACGGTTACGCCTGGTAATTTCATAACCGCCTGGCTCATATTGGTAATGTTATTACTCTCCAGCATGCGGGGCTTAATAACATCTACCGATTGGGTAACGTTGGTTAGTTTAACAGCCACACGGCTTTCGCCGATTACAAACTCGGTTAGTTCGTTGGCACCGGTACCAAGGGCAATGTCATATACTTTTACTTCGGCAGGTTTTACCTTTATTACAATGGTATCTGCTTTAAGGCCGATATAGCTTACTATAAGTGTAACATCGCCAGCAGATACGCTAAGTTCGTACTCGCCTTTTTCGTTGGTACTGGTGCCATTGGTAGGTGGCTGCAATACAGTGGCGCCTTCAAGTAGCTCGCCTGATGAGTTATTTTTAACTACGCCACGCACGGTAGCGTTCTGTGCAAACAAACACTGAAACAAACTGACACTTAATGCAGCGATAACTAAAAGTTTACGCATGGGTTGGTTTTTACAACTATAAAACGGCGGCAAATTAGAAAATTTCGCTAATGCACTAATTGTAGTATAGATAGCAGAATATGGAATGTGTTAGTAAATTAGACGGCTGGTCGCTGCATAGCGAAATTTCGCTTGTATTTTTCATACATTGCAGAAATATTTTCTGGTATTTGCCAATATTGCAGCGGTAGAAAAAATAATTCAAAACTTATTGAAAGTGCCTGTATTTAACCTGTTTACCGGTAGTTTTAACATACAAAAACAGCCAGCATACTTTTATGGTTTGCTGGTAGCATTCTGCTTTATCCTGTACGGCAACACCATCCCCAATAATTACAGTATTGATGACCATTTAGTAACCAATCACAATAAAGTTGTTGAAAAAGGTTTTTCGGGCCTATACGAAATATTCACTACCAACTATATATCTGAAAGCGGAATATACCTAGACTACCGGCCAATTGTTAAAGCCACTTTTGCGGTAGAATATGCTTTGTTTGGATGGAACCCACATATAAGCCATGCTATAAACATATTGCTGTACGCGCTGGGTTGTTGTTTAATTCTTAGTGTATTGCTTAAACTATTGGGCAAGGAATATTTTACTGTGCTGTATACGGGGATGCTGTTATACGCCGCACACCCTATACATACCGAAGTGGTGGCCAGCCTAAAAAGCCGAGATGAGATATTGGTGATGATCTTTATTTTCTCCTCGGCATTATACTTTATTAAGTATGCCGAAACCACCAACACGCGTTATGCAATAGCCGGTTTTGCTTTTTTCCTTCTTTCGCTTCTATCTAAAATAAGCGGCATACCTTTTATAGTGCTTACCCCGGTAATGATGTTTATTAAAAACAAAAACATTAAAGCGGCCATAGCAACCGGGGTATGCTTAGCGACACTAACTATTGCAT
>JBJOOW010000118.1:0-2822 GCA_046051095.1 Bacteroidota bacterium
TATTTGTCAGATATTTCTCTTGTTTCTTTTTTTTGGATGCAAGTGGGTGCTGCGCCAATCGTCACCTTCAAATAATTAAATTACAAAAGCTGTTGATTTTCAATAACCAGCAGCTTTTGTATTACCGCAAAGTGGTATTGCTGTAACCATTATTTAAAGGTTTTTTTGCTAAAAATAAGGCTTCGCCTTTTGGTATGCAGCAAAGGTATTTAGCGAAGGCGCACCAACACAGCCGGTTCTTTGCCTTTGCTGGTATAGCGGTTAAAAAGTTCGAAGCCCACTGTAACGCCGTTGTTGCGTATCTAGGGCGGGTGGGAGCAGCAGAGCATATCAACACACAGCCGGTTCTTTTAATTTATATGTTAGTCGTATTTGGAATTTATGCAGATTTCTTTTTTCATCTTCGATAAAGAAAGAGAATAATTCATCCGCTTGCATTTGCTTTGCAAATGCAAGCGGATGAATAGGCCGTAATTCTTGCGCCACAGGCACAAGCTACAAGACAGCACCTGCGGTGCCTCAGTACAAAAGCAGGCAGGCACAGCACAAACCCATACTGTAATAACCAAAATGCAATACGATGATTTAGGCAGGGTATTAAATGTAAAAAAAGCAGTAAACAGTACCATTAACGGTATAGCGGTAACAAAGCCCGAACTGGAGATACTAAACAACCAGTACAATACACTTGGGCAGTTAATAAATAAAAATATAGGTAAGAAAAAAGATGCAAACGGTAACTATACCAGCAACGCAATCGAAAGCCTTGCCTACGATTATAATATCCGTGGCTGGCTGCTGGGTGTAAACCGTGGCTACCTTACGGATAATAATGCCAACACCGGCAGCAATTATTTTGCTTTTGAATTAGGCTACAATAAACTGGATAATAAAAGCGGGTACAATTTTACTGCTGCGGCACAATACAATGGCAACATAAATGGCATGCTTTGGAAAAGCCGTGGCGATGGTATAAGGCGGGAGTACAGTTATGGCTACGATGCCGCCAACAGATTATTAAAAGGAGATTTTATACAAAACAATGCCGATAATAGCTGGAACAATAGCAACATTAACTACAATATGCAAATGGGCGATGGAATAAACCCCGGCACTGCCTACGATGCCAATGGCAATATACAGGCCATGAAACAATTTGGGTTTAAGATTGGGGCAAGCAGTACTACTCCTATCGATGATCTTACTTATAATTATTTATCGAATAGTAATAAGCTACAACAGGTAACCGATGCTGCCAACGGATTAGGGGATAGTAAATTAGGAGATTTTAAATATAATCCTGCAACTAAAACCGCTACCGATTACAGCTATGACCTAAACGGGAACTTAAATCTCGATAATAATAAAAGCATTAGCAGCATTGCCTATAATTATTTAAACTTGCCATCGGCAATAACAGTAACAGCAAAAGGTAGCATTAATTATACCTACGATGCCACTGGAAATAAAATAAAAAAACAAACTGTAGAAACCCCCACCAGTACCAACGGTAACAAAACTATTACTACCACCACAACTTATTTAGGCGGTATGGTTTATGAGAGCAAAACCATTAGCCCGGCCGACCCAGATAACCCGGACTACACAGATGTGTTGCAATTTATTGGGCACGAAGAAGGCCGGATACGATTTAAACCAGCAGCAGGCACAACAGCCGCCAGCTTTGAGTACGACTATATGCTGAAGGATCATTTAGGAAATATTCGTGTGCTGCTAACCGAAGAAGTACGACAGGATAAATACCCGGTAGCCAGCTTAGAACCCACCAAGCTTGCTACAGAAAAAAAATACTATGATATAAAAGATGCACAGGTAGTAGATAAAAGCGAAGCCATAGGCATTACCAATTATATCAATGATAACGGCATAGGCAACAACCCAACCGATGCCGCCTTTAGTGCAACTAACAGCACAAAGCTGTACAAGCTCAACAGCAATACTGCCAAAACAGGCTTAGGCATTACCTTAAAAGTAATGACAGGCGATAAGCTGGATGTTTTTGGAAAAAGTTATTACTTTCAAAATACCACAGGTACTAGTGGCAATAATGCAATACCAGTTTTGGATTTACTCACATCATTTTTAAATGCACCAGCCGCCGCAGCCACCACGGCCGGGCATGGAGTAGTAACAGCCGCAACAATAAATACTGGAACAGGCGTTGCAAGCATTAATAGCATGATTAGCCAGCAAGGCAGCCAAAGCAATGCAAACCCAAATAAACCGAGGGCATTTATAAACGTTATCTTTTTTGATGAGCAGTTTAAGGCGGTAGATTTTAAAACAAGCATGGTGGGCAGCAACAGTACCCTAAAAGACCACTATGCCGATTTACAAAATTTAATTGCTGGTAAAAGCGGTTATGTGTATATTTATTGTAGCAATGAAAGCCCGGTAGATGTGTTCTTTGATAATATACAGGTAGTGCATACACGAAGTGCCATACTTGAAGAAAATTCTTATTATCCGTTCGGGCTGACAATGGCCGGTATCTCTTCAAAAAGTGCAGGAAGTTTAACTAACAAGAAAAAGTTTAATGGTAAAGAAGAACAACGACAAGAGTTCTCTGATGGTTCAGGTCTTGAATGGTTAGACTATGGAGCGAGGATGTATGACAACCAAATCGCAAGATGGATGGCACCCGACCCAATGGCAGGAAAGTATGAAAGTTGGTCGCCTTATGTTTACTGTTTAAATGACCCTATTATTTTTGTTGACCCTGATGGTAGAACAGTTGACCCTGCGAGCCAGAAAGAATGGGATAAACAAAAGCAATCAGTTACAGACCAACGAGACAAACT
>JBJOOW010000119.1:0-4662 GCA_046051095.1 Bacteroidota bacterium
ACTGGCAAAACCCATACAACTAAAAAATGGCTATTGGTTAGATAACCGCGGCATTAATCCTAACTCGGCTTTTTTGGATATAACCTACGAGGAATACCTGAAAAACGATGAGATTATGCCACTGGCAGAAATGTACAAACACATTACAGATAAAGACCCGTTTACCGAAATATATAACCTGGGCGACCGCAGCCGGTTTAAAAACGAGGTGGAAGAAATAAACGATATTATAACCAAAGGCGGCCTGAAGAAATTTACCCGCATTAAGTAACTACCCCTAAACTACACTTAACTGCCCTTACAGCTTGCTGTAAGGGCTTTTTGTTTAATATTGTTGCATGCAATTGTTTATAGAATGGGGCCCTTCGGCCAACGCGTTTTCGTTAAAGCTGTTTGCCATACAATGGTATGGGTTATTGTGGGGCGCATCGCTTATGCTGTGCTTTTTTATTGCCCAATACCTGTTTAAGCAGCTTAACCGCGATGACAACGACATTACGCTTATTATTCAGTACATATTTTTGGGGGGCATTATAGGTGCCCGTTTGGCGCATGTGTTTATTTACAACCCATCCTACTACCTGGCAAACCCTGCCGATATAATTGCCGTTTGGAAAGGTGGCCTTGCCAGCCATGGCGGTGTTGTAGGCGGGCTTATAGGCCTTTACTTTTTTTGCCGTCATCATAAGCAATACTCTTTCTTCTGGCTAATGGATATAGGGGTGATTGCCACACTTATTATAGCATCGCTGGTGCGCTTTGGCAACCTGATGAACTCCGAACTGTGCGGTAAAGTAACCGATGTGCCCTGGGCATTTATTTTCACCAACTCGTACGAGGTACAGGATATGCTACCCCGCCACCCGGTAGTGCTGTACGAAAGCATAGCCTATTTTATTATTCAGATTATAATGCTGCTGCTTTTCAAAAAATATAAGGAGAGTAAACCCGGCATTTACATCACTACCTTTCTTATTACAGTATTCACCATCCGTTTTCTGCTCGAGTTTTACAAAGAACCTGACGGTGGATTAATTTTTAATGCCATTAGCAAAACACAACTGCTAAACCTGCCGTTTATACTTACAGGGCTGGTACTGGCCTGGTATGTAGCAAAAGGAAAACTTAGTTACGGCACAAAATCGGCACCTCTTAATACTTAATACTAACTACCTAATACTACTTTGGCTAAATACGAAAAATGGCTGGGCGCCGGCTTAGGCTGGCTTTTAACAGGCAACCCGCTGGGTGGCCTGTTAGGCTATATGGCCGGCAGCGTAAGCAGCAGCAACAGCAACGCGGGTACCGAACCCGGCATTACAGATTTTGAAGTTAACCTGATGATACTGGCCGCCTACCTGATAAAGATAGATGGCCGCATTGCACTGGAAGAGATTGCCTTTACCAACCGGTTTTTAAATACCCACTTTAACGATAAGTACGCCGAAAAACGCGCGCAGATTTTACAACACTGCCTTCACAAGGAGTATGACATTAACGCTGCCTGCGAGCAGATACGCATGTACACCAACCACGCAACGCGCATACAGGTAGTACAGTTTTTGCTGGAGCTTGCCGCCTGCGATGGCGACCAGAACGAACGTGAACATTTCTTTATTTTTAAAGTGGCCGGCTACCTGAACGTAAACGATGTTGACTACCGCCGGCTTAAAAACGGAATGACCGTTTCTGCTACTTCGGCTACAGCCAGTTACTACGAAGTGATAGGTGTTAGTGGTACAGCCCCAATGGCCGAAATACGCACCGTGTACCGCAAGCTGGTTTTAAAATACCACCCCGACCGTAACAACAATTTAAGCGAAGCCGAAAAGAAAAAACTAGCCACTCGTTTACAGCAGATTAAAGAAGCCTACGAACAGATTAAACAGGAACGGGGCGAAAAGTAGTATGTGTTAGTCCTTTTTTTCAGTTACGTACATATCAAAATCTATCGTAGCTTGTATTGAATTTAAAAAGGTAAGTATTTTTTCATCGAGACAAATAGATGGTACACTAACCGTATCCATCTTCACAACAACATCTATTTTTATTTTCGCAGACTGATCATCACACAGTTTAACCAGCTCACCTTTTTTAGCATCAAAGACAGTCAAAATCTTGCTTATAAATACGTCTTCAAAATGATGAGATTCCACATAACCTGTGCAGTACTCCCAGCAACTTTCCTTTCTGGTTATAGTGCGATTTGGTATAGCATCTCCCTTATGCCATGAATTAGTAGGTAATACACCTATAGATTCAGATATTTTCAAAAAATCCAAACTATCTGCGTAGATTATTAGATAGATATTAAATGAAGGCATAATAAACAAACGTAAGAAAAAACTCCTTTTGTTAACAGAACTACTAATTCATTTCTATCCCATCTCAATATAAAGACACAAAAAAATGAAAGGGCCACCTCTCGGCAGCCCTTTTTCCTCTGTTAGCGTGTATTGTGTTTCTTATTAGTCTTGTTCGTCGTAGTGCTCGTCGTGGTTATGGCTGCTGCCATCTTCAAACTCGGCTACGTTAAAATCGTTGCGGCGGTTAAATTCTTCCTTCTTAAGCTTAATGCTGTTCAGGCGGTCAAGGCGGAACGAGCGGTAATCGCCACGCAGCCTGCACCAGCCAACCAGGTGGCGTTTGCGCTCTTTGTAAACAATTGCCATTGGTTCTATTTCGCGTACCGAAACACCTTTAGAACTGCTATCATATTCTATAACAGCTACTTTGCAATTTTCCACGGCATTAACAATAGTATTCAGCAGGTTGGGAGAATAATGCATCTGTTTCTGCGAAGCATTTTTCGTGTAAGTAGGGTTATCTATCATGGGTTGGTAATTGGTCCACGAATTTATATTTTAATGATAGCTACACAAATTTTTAACCAAAAATTATTTTTCAAAGTTTCCGCGCAAACCCAATACTGTCAAGCACTTCGGAAACTTTAAAACATAACAAAGTTTCCGATGTTACAACATGCAAACTGATTTCTGCTAAACCATACCAGTTATCCATAGGTTAATTTATTGCACAAAAAAAGCGCCCCGTTTGCAACGGGGCGCCACTCAAAAAGTAATATTCTTAAAGTAAAATTATCAGGCCAGGCTTTGCTCCAGCATAGCAATTTTGGCAAGGGCATCTTCGCGCTTTTTGCGTTCGCTGGCTACTACCTCTGGTTTGGCCGAAGCAACAAATTTTTCGTTCGATAATTTCTTATCTACCGATGCTAAAAAGCCTTTAGCATACTCAAGCTCTTTCAGCAAACGCTCGCGCTCCTCTCCTGCATTAGCCTGCTCGCCGGTGGCTACAAAAAACTTATAGCCTTTGCTTATAAAGGTTTTGGTGCCGGCTACGTCATCTTTTACGGCCTCCAGTTTACCCAATCGGGCCAGCTTAATAATCTTCGAATCGAAGGCATTAAACGAAACCGCATCGCTACCGCCATAGAACGCTTCTACCGTTTCGGTATTCTTTTTATTGGCACGGGCACGTATCTCGCGTATGTTGGTTATCAACTCAAACGTCAACTCGGCCTGTGCAATAAGCGCCTCGTCTACTTTACCCGCTTTCGGATACTCAGCTACACAAATGCTGGCGCCTTCGGTTCTATCGGCCAACAGGTGCCAAATCTCTTCGGTAACAAATGGCATTATCGGGTGCAGCAATTTCAGCAGGGTTTCAAACAACTCAACCGTACGGTTGTAGGTATAGCTGTCTATCGGTTTCTGGTAATCGGGTTTAACCAACTCCAGGTACCACGAGCAAAAATCATCCCATATCAGTTTGTACAACGTCATCAGCGATTCGCTAAGGCGGTAGCTGCTGTACGAATCGTTCAACTCAATTATGGTTTTGTTTATCTTGCTCTCCAGCCAATCTATAGCTACCTTGTTGTCGGCATTTTCACCCTCGTAAACTTCCCAGCCTTTTACCAGCCGCAGCGCATTCCAAAGCTTATTACTAAAGTTACGGCCCTGTTCGCATAGCTTCTCATCAAACAAAATATCGTTGCCGGCAGGTGAGCATAACAGCATACCTAAACGCACCCCATCGGCACCATACTGCTCAATTAAATCAAGCGGGTCGGGCGAGTTACCCAGGCTCTTGCTCATTTTACGGCGCAGCTTATCGCGTACTATACCGGTGTAGTAAACGTTTTTAAATGGCTTCTCACCTCTCCACTCATAACCGGCCATTATCATACGCATTACCCAGAAGAACATAATCTCCGGTGCTGTTACCAGATCGTTGGTTGGGTAGTAGTAGTTAATATCCTTGTTGTCCGGGTTCTCAAAACCATCAAAAACGCTGATAGGCCATAGCCAGCTGCTAAACCAGGTATCTAACACATCTTCATCCTGATGCAGCGTTTTAGGCTGACCGGTTGCCAGTTGCGCGCGGGCTTCGGCCTCTGTTTTAGCCACGGCAACCAGGTTACCTTCTTCATCGTACCAGGCCGGTATACGCTGGCCCCACCATAGCTGGCGGCTTATACACCAGTCGCGTACATTATCTATCCAGTGTTTATAGGTATTCTTCAGTTTTTCGGGGTAGAAATGAATATCGTCACTCATTACATCATCCAGCACCTGCGGGTTCTTTTCAAAAAACTTCTTCATATCCACAAACCACTGTAACGAAAGGCGTGGCTCAACT
>JBJOOW010000120.1:0-8490 GCA_046051095.1 Bacteroidota bacterium
CGCTATGTTATTTTCAGGTGCAACATCACCGGCAACAGGGTTAACCCATACCGTATCGTATGCCAATGAACCCAAAGGTAACAAGGCATCAGCCACAAGGTCTATATAAACATAATCCGATGTACCGGGTATGGCGTTGTTGTAGCTAAAAGTAAGTAAACGGTTGGCTACATCGTGCGATACCGGAACCTGGCTGGTTGCACTAACCGTTGTACCTGCCGGGTAACGGTAGGTAACAGTTCCGCTTACTGTAACAGTACCTGCGTTATAATAACCCAGATATACCCAGATAGGGAAACCCGGGGTAGTGCTGGTTTGGTGGTACAAATACGCAACCATATCCTGTGTTGGTATGGTGCTTACCTGCTGGCAAGTGGTAGATATACAGCCGTTGGCGTCGGTGGTAGTAAGGCATACATTCCAGTTATCTTGTGTTTGGAAAGTATGCGTTGGGTTCTGATCGGTAGATGCTGGCGTGCCATCGCCAAAGTCCCAATCCCAGCTTACAGGGTTGTACGATGAGTAATCGGCAAAGTGGTAGGTGTTGCTTTGTGCTGTATCCAGGTAGTAGTAGTAATTGGCCTGGCATTGCAGGAAGTTGGTAGAGTCTCCGGCTACGTAGGCAAACCCGCCATAGATGCACGACTCGCCGTTGCCGTAGTAAACTGTCATGGTTACATAATGGTAGCCGGGCGTGTTGTAAACTTTAATTGGATTTTGCACTGTACTACCGCTGCCATCATCAAACAGCCAGTGCCATGCCGTACCAAGGTAGCCCGAATCGGATTGCGGATAAAATGTAAGTCTGTTTGGTACCACAGGGTTTAGCGCCTGATAAGTAAAGTAACAACCGCCAGAGCCAAATACCGTATATGTAGCTGAGGCTGAACAGCCAACCGAATCCTGTATAGAAACATAATAGGTACCGGGAGCTACATTGCAAATAGTAGAAGACATAGCATTGTTAGACCAGTAAAAGCTATATGGCCCTACGCCACCTACAGCAGTAGCAGTAAGCGCTGTACCCACCATACCGCAACCGTTGGCCGACTCTGTAATCGCCACATCAAGATTGCAACCATTCGCATTAGAGCAGGCATTGGTGCCACAGCCCATAGCATCTGTTACAGTTACGCAAAGGCTTTGCCCCGGAGATGTTTCGCAAGCAGTAATAGTGTTAGCCCCGTCTGACCATACATAACTATACGGTGGCGTACCACCTGTTACCAATGCCTCGTACCCGCGGTTACCACCCGGGCAAACTACGTTGTTGTTTTGCTGCACCGTAATCTGTACATTACAGTAGTAGTCTACCAAAAACACAAGCGTAACCGTATCGCAGCTTATTAAAAAGCCGCCGTTACTTACACAGGCAAAAACTACTGCCGAATCTACACCTAAAAAGTTCTGATTAGGGCAGTATGTAAATGGCTGTGGAGAGTTGGTTAATGTACCATTTAGTGGTGCCTGTATTACGTACAACGAATCAAGCGAATAGCCATTAGGCGTAACGCTGGAGTCGGTATAGCATTCATTCATGTGTACAGCAAACTGAAACGACTGAGGATACTGGCTATAGCCTTTTACTGCAAATAGCAGCACCCCGGCCAGTAGTAGTAAAGTTTTAATTGGTTTCATGTTCTGTTTTTAATCGTTATCTAAAAAAATCTATTCCTAAATTTGTGTTGCATTTTCTATTTGCCGGTGCGGCCCCTTGGGTTTGTGCCGGCTCTTTTTTTATAGGTTGTTCGTCATTGGGTTTGGTGCTTTTAATGTTGAACAAATATTTTGCGTGTGGTGGTAATATTGGCCGTTCGTACTTTTATAAAATAGGTGCCCGCCGCCATAGCAGCAGCATCCGTGTTTATGGTAACCTTATTTGTATTATTTGTTGCTACCGAATAAACCAACCGGCCGGTTAAGTCGGTAATATCTATCTGCTGCATTTTTTCGCCTTCAATAAAAAGCATGCTGTTGGTTGGGTTAGGGTATAGCCGCAACATGGTTTCGTTAGTGGGTTGTATACCGGTGGCTGTTTTGTATACCTGCAGTTGTGGGGTTACGGGGCATACATCCAGCAATGCGTTGTATTCGCTTACCAGCCTTATCGCTCCCACATTCATTTGCAGGTTATACCAACCCGGCGCGCTGGTTATACCATCAATGTTATCATCTATAGGTACGCGTGCACGTAGCAGGGTACCACCACCGGTAGCAGGGTTGTGGTCGGTACGGGTAAGGGCAAATTCTATTTCGCCACGGGTAGCGTTGCTGCGTTTAAAAAACAGGCCCTGGTTATTTTGCAACAGCCACGATTGGGTAGTTTCAAGTGTAACAGCATCGGCATCTATAAAGCCGTTATTAAAACCAAGTGTAAACGCAACACCATAAGCATCGTTATTGGTTTGGTCATCGCCAAGCTTTATCAGCAGGTCCAGCGTATCGCCATCGTTTACCGTATCGCCGTTTAACGATTGTATAAACATGGGTATGCCCTCGCGGCAGGGGCTGGTTGCAACCTGGTAGTTGTTAGGCCCGCCGGTCGAATCGCCATACATTAAATTAACCACCTGTGCATCCTGCGCATCTACAATACCATCGCCGTTACAATCGGCGGCACCGGGGTCGCTGTTTACATATGCCGAAGGCTGCCATGCCAGTGAGGCACCAGAAGTAGCATTGCCACGGCCCGGCCCTACCAGGTTATAGGCCAGCCCTATAGCAAGCACATCAAAATGTTGCACCTCACCATTCTGGTCGGCATCGCCGGCAAATATGGTATTGTTGGGTGCCAGTACATTAATGTACACCGTGGCATAGTATGCCGAGCCACCAACAAGCAGGCGATACTCAAATTGGTCTACCCCGGTATAGCCAACGTTAGGGCAGTATGATATAGAAACAGAGTCGGAAGGGTTTACCATGGCAAAACCGTTTTGCGGCTGCGAAAACACTTCTATTGTATAGGCTGCACCTCCTGTCTGGTCGTTATCGGCAACACGTATATAATCGTAACAGGTGTTGGCCAGCACGTTTGCCAGGTCGGGCTGCACGCTTACCTGTGCACTTACAGGGCCGCACAGCAACAGCAGGGCACCCGTAAAGGCCAGTAACGCGGGGTAAAAACTTGCTTTTTTCATATACACTCTGATTGACGATACAAACATGAGGAAAGGTTGTGTCGAAAAATGATACAATTTTTATTATTTTTCGGATATTTTTAATTTTAATATGAATGATATTTTACTGAGCAAACGCCTGCAGGAACAGTACCGTATTTTTTCGGAAGATGAAAAGCGCGACCTGGGCCGCTACCTTTCCTCGCCGTATTTTAACCGCGATAAAAACCTGCAGGGCCTGCACAGCTACCTTTGCGGCACACAACCCGGCGATGAAAGATACAACAAGAAAAGCGCCTGGCAGGCTGTTTTTAAAGGGGTGCCGTACAACGAAAAAAAGCTGGCCTATTTAGTGTCGGACCTGATGGCCGCTGCCGATGAGTTTATTTATACCCGTTACACCCTTACTCACAAGCCCCGCTACACCCACGTGCTTGATGAATACTACACCCTGCGCGAGGCTACCGAAAACCGAAAAACACTGGCTGCACGGGTACTAAAAAGCAATAGCGCTACCCTGCCGGTAATGAGCCCCGACTACTACCTGGAGCAACACTACAACGCCGAACTGATAGAGGAGCTACATACCTCTTCGCTTAAAAATTACCGCAAATACATTGCCGGCGCCCGCAAACACGAACCATCGGGGCTGGATGTTTACTATATAATTGAAAAACTGCGGCAAATGTGTTTGGTAGCTAACGACAATAACGTATTTGGTACCGATACACATTGCTTTTATGCCCCCGAAATACTGGCTCTTGTAAAACAGGGCACACTGGCAGCCAATCCTTTTATACAAGCTTACCTATCGCTTTATGGGCTTATTACCCAAAAAACCGAAACCCACTACCTGCGCGTAAAACAGGTAATAGAAAAACACGGCTACGACTTTGAAGACAAAACACTGGCCGACTTTTTTACCTACGCCCGTAACTTTTGCATTGGTAAAATTAACGCCGGGCAAAGCCGCTACTTCGATGAGCTGTTTGACCTGTACAACCAGGGCCTGCAAAAACGTGTGCTGTTGCTTAACGGCGAAATAAACGAGCGCAACTATAAAAACATTGTAACTACGGCACTACGTACCGGCCAATACGAGTGGATATTGGAGTTTATCAATGATTACCGCTATCAGCTAAATAAGGCCGTGCGTGAAAATGCCTATAACTATAATATGGCCAACTACCTGTTTCACACCGGCCAGTACGATAAGGCACTGCGCAACCTGCAAAAGGTACAGCTAAGCGATTTGTTCTATGGACTCGATACGCGCTCGCTGATGCTGAAATGCTATTTTGAACTGGACGAGAAAGAGGCTTTTCTGAACGCCTATTACAGTTTCAGGGTGTTTGTACAGCGTCGCAAAAACGTATCGGAGCAGCACCGCAAAAACTACCTTAACTTTTTACGTATAGCCAAAAAGCTAATGAACCTTCGCCCGCGCGATAAAAAAGCAATTGCTGCCCTGCAAGCCGACATTGCCGGTGCAAAAGCACTGGCCGATAAAAACTGGATACAGCAAAAACTACAGGTTTACGCCCTGCCCGATAAGCATTAACCAATAATTAACCCGCCTGCCAATAATATTGAGTGCCCTATGCTTTACGTATCGGGCATTTTCTTTTTATGTTCGCCCTTACTTAAACCTGTACTATGCGTTTGTTACATACCCTGTGTTTTGTGCTATTATGCAGCCTGCTGTTTGCGCAGGAAACAACCTTTAAAACCAACGGCCCCGACGACTACCGCGAAGGCAAACATGCCTTTACCGGTGCAACGGTTTTTGTATCGTATAACCAGAAAATTGACAGCGCTACCCTGTACATACAGGATGGCAAAGTAGTGAAGGTAGAGCGTGGCGGTACGCCCGGTGCCGGCTGGATGGTGCACGACCTGAAAGGCAAATTCATCTATCCCTCTTTTATAGATATATACAGCGACTATGGTATGCCCGAAGTGGCTAAGCCACGCGGCAGCGAAGACCCGCAGATGGAATCGAACATTAAAGGTGCCTACGGTTGGAACCAGGCCATACATACCGATTTTCATGCCGATAAAAACTTTACCGTAAACGATAAAGCCGCCGAAGAACTGCGCAAACTGGGTTTTGGAACCGTGCTTACCCACCGTAAAGATGGCCTTGCCCGTGGCACCGGTAGTGTAGTAACACTGGCCAACGACAAAGAGAACTGGGTGATAATTAAACCGTGGGCCAGCGCGCATTACTCCTTTAAAAATGGTAGCTCTACGCAAGATTACCCCAGCTCGCTGATGGGCCGCATAGCCCTGCTGCGCCAAACGTATTACGATGCTAAATGGTATGCCGGTGCTTATGGCAAACCAACAACCGGTGCACCGGTTGAGTACAACATTAATCTGGAAGAATGGAACGCCCAACAAAGCCTGCCACAGATATTTGATGCCAGCGGCGACTGGCAAAAGCTATTGCGCGCCGATAAAATAGGCGATGAGTTTGGTGTGCAGTATATACTTAAAGCCAAAGGCGATGAGTACCAACGCATAGCTGACATTAAAGCCAGTGGCGCAAAGCTTATCACCTCGCTTAGTTTCCCTAAGGCATACGAAGTAGAAGACCCCTACAAAGCCAACTGGATACAACTGGAAGATATGAAGCACTGGGAGCTGGCACCAACCAACTGTGCTGCACTGGCTAAAGCCGGTATAGACTTTGCACTTACCACCACCGACCTTGAGAAGAAGGAAGAGTTTTTAAGCGCTCTGCGCAAAGCTGTTAAGTACGGGCTGGATACTACTACCGCACTTAAAGCACTAACCTACAACCCTGCTACGTTTGTAAACGTGTACGATAAGGTAGGCTCGCTGGAAGCGGGTAAGCTGGCTAACTTCTTTATTACATCTAAACCATTGTTTGATGATAAGTGCGAGATATACGAAAACTGGGTACAGGGCAAACGCTATGAGCTGAAAGCCTTTGAACCAAAAGATATACGCGGCGAGTACGACCTGAGTGTAGCCGCCAGCACCTATAAGCTAAAACTAACCGGCGATGTAGCCGCGCCCAAAGCACAACTGATACTAAACGATACTACCAAACTGGATGTAAAACTGGGTTATAAAGACAACGACATCAGCCTTACGTTTACACCCGATAAAAAAGCCGAGCAAAGCAAAATACGCCTGAGCGGTACTATAGACCATACTAAGAAGGCCTGGGCTGGCCGCGGCCAAAGCGCCGATGGCAACTGGATAAACTGGAGCGCCACCTTTGCCAAAGGCCCCGAAGCTGAT
The DNA here is from genome assembly GCA_046051095.1 of Bacteroidota bacterium. Classification (GTDB taxonomy): domain Bacteria; phylum Bacteroidota; class Bacteroidia; order Chitinophagales; family LD1; genus Bog-950. The sequence goes on from JBJOOW010000120.1 coordinate 6,393, forward strand.
ACCACCAAACCTAAAAAAGATACTACCGACCTTACTAAAAACCTGGGCCGTGTAGTGTATCCGTTTTTAGCGTATGGTGCCGATAGCGTTACCAAAGCCGATAACTACCTGATTAAAAACGGTACTGTTTGGACCAACGAAACCGAAGGCATTTTACAAAACACCGATGTAATTATCCGCAATGGCAAAATTGCACAGGTGGGCAAAGGCCTGGCCTGCGCCGATTGCAAAGTGATAGATGCCACCGGCAAACACGTTACCACTGGTATTATAGATGAGCATAGCCACATAGCCATATCGGAAGGTGTAAATGAAGGTACCGAATCGAGCAGTGCCGAGGTGCGCATTGGCGATGTGGTAAACAGCGAAGACATAAACATATACCGTCAGCTGGCCGGTGGTGTTACCACCGCACAGTTGCTGCACGGTTCGGCTAACCCTATTGGCGGACAAAGCGCCCTTATAAAACTACGCTGGGGTTATACGCCCGAAAAGATGAAGATAGAAGGAGCCGATGGCTACATTAAGTTTGCGCTGGGCGAAAATGTTAAGCAATCTAACTGGGGCGACCATAGCCGTGTGCGCTATCCGCAAACACGTATGGGTGTTGAGCAGACTTACTACAACTACTTTACCAAAGCGGTAGAATACCAGAAAGTATGGAACGGTTACAACAGCGCCAAAGTAAAAGGCACAGCACCTCGCAGAGATTTGGAACTGGATGCGCTGGTAGAGATACTGAACAAAAAGCGTTTTATAACCTGCCACAGCTATGTGCAAAGTGAGATAAACATGCTGATGCACGTAGCCGACTCGTTCGGGTTTAAGGTAAATACCTTTACGCATATACTGGAAGGTTACAAGGTAGCCGACAAAATGAAAGCGCACGGCGTTAACGCATCTACCTTTGCCGACTGGTGGGCTTATAAATACGAGGTTATAGATGCCATACCTTACAACGCGGCCATACTTACCCGCATGGGTATTAATACGGCTATCAACTCGGATGATGCCGAGATGGCGCGCCGCTTAAATCAGGAGGCTGCTAAGTCTATACGCTACGGCGGCCTTACCGAAGAACAGGCCTGGAAACTATGTACGCTTAACCCGGCTAAAATGCTGCACCTGGATAGCCGCACCGGTTCTATCAAAACCGGTAAAGATGCCGACGTAGTAGTGTGGAGCGACAACCCGCTATCTATTTACGCAAAGGCCGAAAAGACATTTGTAGATGGCATCCTGTTTTTCGATTTAGAAAAAGATGCCCGCCTGCGCGAGGAAATTCGTAAAGAGCGCGCCCGCCTGATACAGAAAATGCTGGACGATAAAAAAGGCGGCGGCGCCACACAAGAGGCCGTTAAGAAAGATAACCATGCGTATAGCTGCGGTGGCGATCATCACTAAAACATTATATATCTTTAAGAGTAAATTTTTGAATTATGGATATTGCAAAAACTAAAGAGCGGCTGAAAGAAATGATAGACGAAACTTCCAGCGAGCATGTACTTAAAGAGGTGCGTAAAATTCTTGAGCTGTCGCCGGTAGAGCCATTTGAACTAACGCAGGCAGAAATGAATGAGTTAGATGAGCTACTGGAAAAAGATGAGCGCGGAGAACTGGAGTATGTAACATGGGCTGAAGTAAAAAACAGGTTGTTGGAAAGAATAAAGAAATGAGCTATAACCTGGTTATTACAAAAAAGGCACAACACTCAATTGAAGATGCAGTTGACTGGTACTTTGTACGAAGTGGCTATGCCTCGGCTTATTTTATAGAGCGTATTGACGATGCTTTTTCTGTTATAGCTAAAACACCATTACAATTTCCGCTAGTGTATAGAACAGTTCGTCAGTTGGTTTTATCTCCGTTTCCGTATGTGTTGCTTTATACGTTTGATGGAACTACAGTTAAAGTTTTGAAGATATTTCACACCAGCCAAAACCCTAAAAAGAAGTTTAAATGAAATATATATTTATGAAAAGATTGCTTACCGCTTTTGTGTTATTGGTAACTATTGGCCCGCGGTTGTTTGCCCAAAGCGATGTGCCCGCACCCGCACCCAAACAACAGCAAACCATTTACCTTACACATGCTACCG
>JBJOOW010000121.1:0-6392 GCA_046051095.1 Bacteroidota bacterium
TATTATTGTTGGCTCGCTGATAGCCTTTATGATAGGCCAGTTGGTTGATGTGTATGTGTTCCATTGGGTAAAGACCAAAACCGGCGAAAAGTTTATCTGGCTACGCAGCACCGGCTCTACATTAATATCTCAGCTTATCGATAGCTTTGTAGTACTGTTCGTGGCTTTCTATCTTTTAAAGCAAGGCCAACCCGGCCAATGGAAACTGGGGATGGTGTTTGCCGTAGGCATAGTAAACTATATATACAAGGTAACCGCCGCTCTGCTGCTTACCCCGGCCATTTACGTAGTACACAAAATTATTGATAACTACCTGGGCCACGATACCGCCGCTACCCTACGCCGCCAGGCTGTTGAGGGCCGGTTAGAGTAAGCTTACCCACGTCAATTTTTCTTGTTAACCCACCCCTGTGTTAAGTGGCTAATATTGAGCTACTTACAAAGAACCGATGTTAACCCACCCCTAAAGAGCAACCTAAATAACTGATAATCAACAACTTAAAAATCACCTTTTTCACCCATGCAACAAGTGGCATACAGGCTAACCAATCCCCTCTGTATTTAATCTGCTTTAATCTGTTCTATCTGATGTAAAAAAATGAATCAAACACCCACCTCTGCCTCCATAATCTGCTTTAATCTGCTCTATCTGCTGTAAAAAAATGTATCAAGCCACCCCTGCCTACACAATCTACGTTCATCTGTTCTATCTGCTGTAAAACTGTATTAAGCCACACACAAAGCACACATTGTATCCGGCACATATATATCCAACCGGTTAAGCAGCTCTTCTACATCTGCAACTCGTTACTTTTATAGTGCACATTTAGCTTTACAAAACAGGCCTTAATTTTTGCATGTTGTGCTGTACAAAAAAGTTGTTAGTTCCTCATTCTGTGCTGTGTTCTACACACTCTGCACTTTGTAAAACAGCCGAAACTTTGCCCTCTGTAAGGGCGTAAAAAATGCTATCAAATGCAATTGGAACCTGCAAATGATCTGGAGGCCCGGGAACGAAGGAAACAACATTAACAACAAGCAAAAAAAGGCGTCCATGAGATTTCTAACTTTTACATTCTTATTCTCGCTGTTGTGCGTATCCACCTACGCATCGCAGGACAAGAAGACGGTCAAAATCCGTATTCAGTCGCAACAGGGCAACCTGGATGAAGCTACCGTTTATTTCGACCAGGGCATATCGGCCGATTACCAATACCAGCAAGATGCCGAGAAGGTGTTTAGCGGTGTGGCAGGCGTACCGGTTATTTATTCGGTAACTTCCGATAACCGCAAATGCTCTATCAATGGCTATGGCACACTGGGTGCAGCCGAAACCGTATCGCTGGGCGTATCGGTTGACCGCAGCGGACAGTACAACCTTACTGCAACACTGCTGGATAACTTCAACCCAACCTCAATTATAACCTTAGAAGATCGCCAGGTAGGCCGTTCAATCGACCTGCGCACCAACTTCTACCCGGTGTTTATCGATTCGGGCGCTGCCGCCGAAGGCCGCTTCTTCATCCATGTATCGTACCCGGCCTCATACTCAAGCACCATTGCCGGCTGCACCAACGATGATGGTACCCTTACCATTAATACCGACCCATCGGTAACCTGGGGCAAATACGAATTATACGATAGCCAGAACAACCTGATTACCGATACCAGCGATGTAAATACATCAATAACTTTTACCGGCCTTGCCGAAGGCGACTACCGCATGGTACGAACCCGCGGCGCTTACCAAACCAGTCAGGACTTTCACATAGATGGAACCATGATACAGGCCAGCATTGGTGCCAGCGTGGTACAGGCAGAGGTTTACCAAAACATAAGCTTTAGCGCCAACGCAGTTAACGCCAACCACTACGAATGGGACTTTGGCGACGGCACCTGGATAAGCGGTGTAGCCCACCCAGACCTTGCCTACTACGAGCCCGGCGTTTACACTGTAACCCTGGTTAGCACTAACGACCACGGCTGCTCTACCACCTCGCAAATACAAATAATAGTTACCGAAGCAACCACTACCGGCATAAACGATGTAACCGAAAAAGATGTAACCGTTAATGCTGTAGGCGAAATAATAACCATAGTACTACCAGGCGCTGTTAAAACCGATGCCGGTGTACAGATATACAACCTGCTGGGCCAGCCGGTATACAACGGCAACCTGCTAAGCGAAAAATCTACTGTAACCTTCGATGAACACCCAATGGGCTACTACCTGGTAAGCGTTAAATACAACGGCAAGGTAAGCACCAAACGTGTATTTATCAGCAAGTAAAAATACTTCACCCAATGTCAATAAGGCCTCGTTCCGAAAAGGACGGGCCTTATTTGCTTTTACACCAATCCAAGCCCCAACGGGGCGAAATAACAAAAGCATGGGGTGCAGCCCCAAGGCATTAAAATCGCCTCCCTGTATCTCAATTCATTCCGCCTTTCAATCTGCTTTCATCTGTGATATCTGTTGTGCAAAAATGTATTCAGCATTTCTATTTTGTCATTTGCATTCTATGTTCCCTATACCCGTCTCCATAATTCACTAATCGTCAATGCCTGTCACCAATATCCCTTTTTGTATTCTATGTTCCTATGTGGTAAATAATGTATTATGCCTTTAATCTGCTTTCATCTGGGCTATCTGTGGTAAAAAATGTATTCTACCTCTTTCCCACCAACCACCCAATATATTCTCACCGGTTTTTACTAAAATCGTAATAAATAACAGCGCGTATGAAATACTTTACCCCGGCCTTCTTCAAATTTTTCGATGAGCTGGCCAACAACAACAATAAAGAGTGGTTCGAAAAAAACCGCGACCGGTACGAGAACGATGTAAAAGCACCTTTTAAAAAACTGGTAACCGACCTGAACGAAAAACTGCTGAAAGATTTTCCGGACCTAAACCGCGAGATACACAAAAACATTTTCCGCATTAACCGCGATATACGTTTCAGTAAAGATAAATCGCCGTATAAAAACAATGTAGCCGCCGTATTTAGCCGCAAAGGCACGCAGGATATAGACTACCCCGGCTTTTATATCCACATAGGCGCATCGGAAATACTGGTAGGTGGCGGCAAATACGAAGTAAGTAAAGAGCAATTGGCTAAAATCCGCCAGGAGATATACTACAACAACGCCGCCTTTAAAAAAATACTGAACGATAAGGCCTTTAAAGAAAAATACAAAGTACTAAGCGGCGATAAAAACAAAGTGCTGCCACCAGAGTATAAAGAGTTTGAAAAAGAACAACCCTACATTGCCAACAAACAGTTTTGGTACTTTGCCAACCTTACCCGTAAAGATATAACCGGCGATAACCTGGATAAGATTATATACGACCACTACAAGGCCGGTATGAAAATGAATAAGTTTTTGCTGGAGGCAATTTCTAACTAATATTAAAACTAACCTTGCCGGTTAAGCTCTCCCTCTCCTTTAGGAGAGGGAGATGCCGAAGGCAGAGGGTGAGGCAACTATAATGAAACTACTACTGTGCGTTCCAGCACTTAACTATATCGAACCGGCCCTTGCCTCGCTATCCGTTTCGCCGCAACCGGTTAACGCGTATACCTCATCGGTAAAAATACTGCAGCACGAGGTAGATATACTGCAAACCGGTTCTGCCATATACGAAACCACCTACAAGCTAACCAAAGCACTAAGCAGCAACAAATACCACCTGGCGCTTAAGCTATCTACCGGTGGCGCTTATAAGCCCGAACTACCCACAGGCAGCATACTTAACATTGTAAACGAAAAGCCCGCCGACTTTGGCACATATACAGATGGTACCTGGCACGATATATACGACCTAAAACTGGCAGATAACACAGCGCCCCCGCATGTTCGCGGCGGGCTGGTTAATATGACCAACGCTTACATGAATGTGTTTTTACCTATTAAAAAAGTAGTGGGCATTACCGTAAACCACTTTGCCAATAAAAACGAGGTAGCACTACGCCGCGAAAAATATAAGGCCGATTGCGAAACCACCACCGGTGCAGGCTTTGCCTACACCTGCCTGTTCGAAAAGCAAACCTTCTATCATATTTGTGCGGTAGAAAGAAACCTTGCAACAGGAGAAGAAAATTATAATCTTGCAATAACAAACATGAATGCAGCGCTGGTTGACATTCTGCAAAAAATATAACATGGCCAACAACGACAAATTAGAGCAGTACCGCCAGTGGCGAAAAGAGAACGACCCTAAAACCATTAAAATGCTGAACAGCAGCCTAATGTTTAAGCTGTTTTTAATGGGCCGTTTACCAATGGCATTTATGGCAGGTACCAGCGTGCGTAAAATGGATGGCACCACCTGCCAGATAGATGTGCCGTACAAATGGTTAAACCAAAACCCGTTCCGCTCTACCTATTTTGCAGTATTGGCAATGGCTGCCGAAATGAGCACCGGTATGCTGGCTATGATGATGACCAACGGCTCTAAACCATCGGTATCTATGCTGGTAACCCACCTGGAGGCCGACTTTGTAAAAAAAGCAACCGGCATTACCACCTTTACCTGCGATGAAGGCGTACAGTTTAACGAAGTAATAGAACGCGCCATTACTACCGGCGAAGCACAATCGTACACCGCTACTGCCGTGGGCAAATCGAAGGATGGTGAAATTGAAGCCACCTTTAAAGTAGAGTGGAGTTTTAAAATGCGCAGCAAATGATAAGCTACGGCAGTCGTCAAATCTGGCTAACAACCGGCTTTATAGTGGCTGCCGCACTGGTGCTTACCTCATCGTACAAAGCACCGGTTACTGCTTTTCATACACCCGAAGAATTAAAAGCCCTGCGCGAATCGCGCTCCCCTATTCAGGATGGCGAATACTTTTTAGGCAGCGGCAACTGCCGCGGTTGCCACGGCTACGATACCCTGCAGGTTGCCAATATAGATGCCAACGGCAACGATATTAACCTGTTTGATGATTGGGAAAGCAGCTTGATGGCCTTTTCGGCTAAAGACCCGCTTTGGCGCGCCAAGGTAAACCACGAGATACTGGTTAACCCCGCACTTGCCGATGAACTGCAAAACAAATGCACCAGTTGCCACGCTCCTATGGGGCATTTCAGTGCTATGTTCAAGGGGGCATCGCTATATACATTAAACGATGTACTAAACGATACACTGGGCTTAAACGGTGTAGCCTGTACCGCCTGCCACTTTATAGCTAAAGACAGTATAGGCAGCGCCGGTGTAGAATACTCGGGTGCCCTGCACTACGATACCAGCCGCCATGCATACGGCCCGTTCGAAACACCGCTTACCGGCCCTATGGAGCTGTACGTGGGCCTTACCCCCACACACAGCCTGCACATGAGCCGCAGCGCCGTATGTGCACCTTGCCACACCCTGCTTACCAAAACAGTAGACCTTAACGGCAACCTTACCGGTGCTTACTCGGTAGAGCAGGCCACCTACCACGAGTGGCTTAACAGCGCCTTTAACAGCGACCAGCCTTGCCAAAGCTGCCACATGCCGCAGATACAGGACCCTGTTATTATTGCCAACAACATACTTAACCTGCCACCGCGCAGCCCCTTTAACCTGCACAAATTTATGGGTGGCAACTCGTTTATGCTTAAGCTGATAAGGCAAAATAAAAGCGGTTTGGATATTAACGTACCCAATAGCAACATAGATAGTACCATATCGGCCACTATGGATTTACTGCAACACAGCACGTTGGATATGGTATCGCAGATAGACTCGGCAACCAACGACACCTTGTTTGTAAGCGTACAGTTAACCAACAAGGCAGGCCACAAGTTCCCCAGCGGTTACCCATCGCGCAGGGCATATGTGCAGTTTGCCGTTACCGCAGGTGCCGATACGGTATTTCAATCGGGCATACTTCGCCCCGATTATGAAATTACCGGACAGGGCAACAACGTAGAACCACACTACGATGTAATAAACGACTCTACCCAGGTACAGATTTACGAAATGGCTATGGGCGATGTTAACGGCAACTTTACTACGGTGCTGGCACGCGCCGCCGAGCATATTAAAGATAACCGCTTACCCCCATCTGGTTTTAAAACCACACACTACGCATACGATACTACCCGAATAGTAGGGGTACCTGCTGCCGATGCCGATTTTAACCACGGCACTTTCGGCGAAGGTTCGGGTAGCGATATAGTGCACTATCATATTCCGCTACGCGGTAAGGGCGGACAACTGCATATTGCCTCTGCCGTATACTATCAGGTATTGCCGCCACGCTGGCTTACCGAAATGTTTACGCACAATGGCCAGTTTATCGATAGCTTTAAAACCATGTACCAGCAGGCAGATAAAGCACCGGTGCTGATAGCCAACAGCCAGTTAGATACCACGGTAGAGATTATATCATCTGTAAAAA
>JBJOOW010000122.1:0-5087 GCA_046051095.1 Bacteroidota bacterium
AACATTACCAGCGATAGTATGGTAAGTATAAAGTGGTTTTTATCCAGCGTAAAGCTGCCTACGGTAAAAAACACATCGGGCAGGGCGGGCATTACAAAGCGCCTTACGCTGTATACGGTAATCATACTGGGTACACCGTAGTAAAACACGGCATCTACATCTACCAGTTTTTTATAAATATTTTGGAAAGCACCTGATGAAGCTGTAACCCCTACCAGAAAAAGCGAGTAGCCGGTGGCTACCTCGGCCGGTATATTAAACAGGTAAACCAATACGGGTATAGATAATAATGCCCCGCCACCGCCCAGCAGCCCAAGTACCAGGCCGGTTAGCACAGCGCCCAGATAACCAAGTATATGCATTACATCCACAAGCCAAATATGTTTATTGCTTTCAACTTTGCCGCATGATATTTACCCACCCTGTTTGTTATTAACTGTTTACAGGCTGCAACCATAGTTGGTAATTGCCCGTTTATAAACATATATTTGAGGCATGCTTTTTAAACGGGCTTTATCGCTTTTAATGCTGGTGCTTATACTGTTTGCCGATAGCGGACAAACAATCTATGCCCATACATGCTTAAAATCGAAGCGTACCAGCCTTAGTATAGGCAGGCCCAAACAATGTTGCAGCACCAAAGCCAGTACCAATGGCTGCGCTGTAAAAAAAGCCACCTGCTGCGAGGTTAGCTCAAAATACCTGAAACAGCATTTTGTTAGCTCACCCATAGTGGTTGATGTAATATACCATCAGGTAGCGGTGTTGCCACAATCGCAGGTATTTGTACCCCGTGTGTCGCAGCCTGTACTTATACAGGCGGCTAATACCTCGCCGCCCTTAATAGCCTTAGCTAAAAGCGCAGGCACCTTTACTCAAACCTTCCGTATTTAGTATCATCTCGTGTAGTTGCTGTATAGCAACCGTTCTGCGGCAGTATGCTGCATGTATAGTTTTTTCTGTAAAGAACATTCTGTTCTAAAAAGCATGAGATGAAAGATGATATTGTAATTAATATGTGTAGCCGTAAGTATAAGCGCTGGTTTATTGCCGGAGCGCTATACCTATTGTTGCTGAACATAACACTTGCCCAAACTATACAAGGCTATGTTATAGAAGAAACAGCCGGTAAGCGTAACCCCGTTACAGGCGCTGTGGTGGGTGTGTTGGGTAGTACCAACGCCACCACTACCGATGAAAAAGGGGCTTTTACTATTAGTGCCAACGCAGCCACCGATGCTATTGTAACATCGTACCTGGGTTATAAAACCGATACTACTTACCTTAAAGGCAATACCCTTATTACCATTACCCTGCAACCGCTTGTACTTACCGATGTAGAGATAAACGCCCGTAAAGCCAGCCGTATAGAAATGAGCGCCATGAACGTAGAGGTAATAAACAGCGGCGATTTGGTAAAAGATGCCTGCTGCAACCTAAGCGAGAGTTTTGAAAACACGGCCACTGTAGATGTAAACTTTACCGATGCGGTATCGGGGGCTAAGGAGATACGTATGCTGGGGTTAGATGGTATGTATACGCAAATAATGATTGAAAACATGCCTGCTATACGGTCGCTGGGGCAAACCTTTGGGCTTAACTATATTCCCGGCCCGCTAATGAGCAGCATACAGGTAAACAAAGGTGCCGGCAGCGTAGTAAACGGTTACGAGGGTATGACCGGCCAGATAAATGTTGAGCTTAAAAAGCCGCAGATGGCCGAACGGTTATATGTTAGCCTGTTCCTTAATCAGGATTTGCGGACAGAGGTAAACATTATATCGGCGCATAAGTTTAATAAAAACTGGAGCCAGCTTACATCGGTACACGGGCTTATCAATTTTTTAAAAATGGATATGAACCACGACCATTATATAGATAACCCGCTGGTAAAAAACCTGAACCTGCTACACCGTATACACTATGCTATACCTAACAGTAAAGGTATGGTGTTGCTGGCAGTAGCCGCCAATATAGAGGACCGCAGCGGTGGCTCTACTCATTTTAAACCTACGGTTGACCGCTTTGCACAAAACTACTGGGGGCTGCGCCTGCGCACCAACAGGGTAGAGGCTTTTGCCAAAACAGGTTTTAATCTGCCAAACAATAACTCGCTGGGTGTGCAGTACAAATACATTTACCAAAACCAATATGGTTATGTAGGCCGCCGCGATTACAGCGGGCTGGAGCATTACGGCTACTTTAATTTCATTTATCAGAAAAGCCTGAACGAAAAGGAGGACATGGTAAAAGCTGGTGTATCGGTGCAGACTGATTATGTAGCCGAGCAGTTTGATACTATTAAACGCAAGCGGCTGGAGGTTGTGCCGGGTATTTTTACCGAGGCCAGTTTAAATTTTGGCCCGCGTAAAAACGTAACCACCGTTATTGGTATGCGGGTAGACAGGCACAACCTGTATGGTATACTGGTAACACCCCGCTTCAATTTAAAGTGGGATATACTGTACGATTTAAGTCTGCGCCTATCTGCTGGCAGAGGGTTTAGAACGCCTACACTGTTTGCCGAAAACTACGGCTTGCTGGCTAGTAACCGCACCATACAAATTGACCCCGCCATTAAAATGGAACAGGCCTGGAACTATGGGGTGAGTTTAAACTATAAGTTCTTCCTCAATTTCAGAGAGGGGAATATTAATGTAGATTATTACCGCACCGATTTTACCAACCAGGTAGTGGTAGATATGGAAGATACCCGCACGCTTCGTTTTTATAATTTGCAGGGTAAATCGTTTGCCAATGCTACGCAGATAGAAATAAGCTACGAAGTAGTAAAAAGGTTTGATGTGAAAATTGCCTATAAGTTCGAGCAGGCCAAAACCGATTACCAGAGCGGGCGAAAAATTATTCCGTTACGCCCACAGCACCGCGGTTTAATATCCTTACAATACACTACTAAAAACGAACACTGGCGTTTTAATACCGGCTTTAACTGGTTTGGCAAAACCCGTATACCCGATACATCGGTTAACGATGAGGCCAACCAGCGCCCGCTGCGCTCTAAAGATTTTTTTCAGCTAAATGCACAGGTTACGTTTAAGTGGAAACGGTGGGAGGTATACCTGGGCGGGGAGAACCTGCTTAACTTCTCGCAGCCACACCCAATTATATCCGGCGATGTGCCGTTTAGCAACCAGTTTGATGCCTCGCTTATTTATGGCCCGCTGCGTGGTGCTATGGTGTTTACCGGCGTACGTTTTGTTTTAAAGTAAGTTAACGGCTATTAGCCGCTGTGTTTTTTAATTAAATTTATAACCATAAAAATCCAACAGATATGAAAGCGATAGTAAAACAGTTTACCGCAGCAATGGTGCTGATACTGGTAATGTCGGCAGGTGTATATGCCTCTGAGAAAGGAAAGAGTGCCGTTGTAACTATAAAAACATCGGCTATTTGCGGATCGTGCAAGGCACGGTTAGAGAAAGCCGTAAAAGCCGTTGATGGTGTAGAGGAAGCACTGCTTAACCTGAACAACAAAAAAATGAAGATTAAATACGACCCTGCCAAAACCAGTCCCGAAAGATTGCGCGAGGTTATATCGGCTACCGGTTACGATGCCGACGATGTAAAAAAGAACGAACAGGCATTTGGTAAACTGCCACAATGCTGCCAAACACCAATGCCGGGAGATGCTCATTGATGGTTTGAATTACTACAAACAGAAACGCCAACCGCAAGGTTGGCGTTTCTGTTTTATACTACTGCTTAACCGGCTGTAACCTTGGCGCTAACACATGTATAAGCAGCAAACCAATCAGGTAGGCGCTACCGGCAATTATAAACAAAGGCATATAGCCAAATTTTACGCGTATTAAACCGGTGCTGGCCGCAAACAAGGCCCCGCTGGTAGCACCAAACATACTGCCTATGCCTACTACCGAACCTACCGACTGTTTGGGGAACATATCGGATGCCAGCGTGTACATATTAGCCGACCAGCCCTGATGTGCTGCTGCTGCCAAAGCAATAAGCGCTACAGCTATGTAAATGTTATTTGTAACCGATGCAAACACAATAGGCACTACACATAAGGCGCAAAGCAGCATAGTGGTTTTACGGGCGCGGTTAACGCTATAGCCCCGCTGTATAAGTTTAGATGACAGCCAGCCAAAGAAAACACTACCGGCATCGCTTACCAGGTAAATGATAAGAAACGGTATGCCTATGTTTTTAAGTTCCAGCTTTTGGTCGAGCGCTTCGCTGCTGTTAAAAAAATCGGGTAGCCAGGTAAGGTAAAAATACCAGATAGGGTCGGCCATTAGTTTACCTGCTGCAAAGGCCCAGGTTTGGCGGTGGCGGAACAACTCGGCCCACGATGTTTTTGGCTGTACCGGCTCTTCGCCATCGCTTTGTATATATTCAAGTTCTGCTTTAGATAGTTGTTTATGTGCCTCTGGTTTACTATAAGTTATACGCCACAGTAAAAGCACTACAAAACCCAGTAAGCCTGTAAAAACAAAGCTGGCCCGCCAGCCGTAGGTTAGGGTTAGCCAGGGTATTAGCAGGGCGGTTACTATTATGCCAATATTGGCGCCGGCGTTAAAAATGCCGGTTGCCAGCGAGCGCTCTTTACGCGGAAACCACTCGGCTACTGTTTTAACTGCCGAAGGGAAATGACCGGACTCGCCTATACCGAGCAGAAAACGCGTAACGCTTAGTCCGCGTACCGAACCTACAAAGCCGTTAAGCACGCCAGCCAGGCTCCATACCGAAAGGGCAATAGAGTAACCGGTTTTGGTGCCCACCTTATCTATTACGTAGCCTACTATTAAAAAGCCCAGTGCGTAGGCAATTTTAAAGGCGGCATCTACATAGCCCATCAACTCTTTAAAGTGAGCGGTATCGGCATCGGTAAGTATGGCGCCGGCGGGCAGGCCTAACATCTCTTTGCGAAACAGGTCGTCTATCATGGTAAACGACAGCACGTTGCGGTCGACGTAGTTAATGGTGGTAGCCAGAAACAACAGGGCGCAAATGCGCCAGCGGTAGTTGCCGGTAGTTGGTGCAGCAGATGCCATATGTAATGTAATATATGAAAGTGTGGGTACTTCTATTGGTTGAATCTGAAT
>JBJOOW010000123.1:0-4088 GCA_046051095.1 Bacteroidota bacterium
AAACTTGCGTTCCTCTTTTGGTTTCAGCATTTCTTTAGCCAGTGCTTCAAATTTGGTTTGTAATGCGGCTAAACTCCATTGGACAAAAACGGTGTGGCCACCCTCATATATTTGTGCCTGATACTCTTCATACGTAGTCATATAACCCGAGTAGCCATTGGCATACGGGCATAGTATAACACGTGTAACACCGCGTTGTGCCAGTGTTTCTTCCAGCGTTTTGCGCAGGCGCTTACCGGCTATAGTAGTTATCTCGAATGGGAAACCTGCCAGTGCTACATCGCCAAGTATAAACAGTTGTATGGGTAATACCTTCGGTGTCCAGGGGCGTTTAAGGTGGCCCACCTTACGGTAAAAATATTTGAACGAGGCTATCGCAGGGTCGGCCCAGGCCGGTACTATAATACGGTCAAGCTTACCGGTGCCCAGTACACGGCGCGCATTGCTCTCAATCATAATATCTTTAGTGCCGTGTACGTGGTATTTGCGTTCAATCAGTTTTTTGTATTCGGGGTCACCAAACCGCGCTTTAAATTTCTCGAGCCACTTAATAAACCGCGCTGCTTTTTTTACTACATAACCTAAAGCAGGGTGCAGGCCCGGTCCATCTATTCGCGTACCGGTAAAAAAGGCAACGCCCATGGTGGCAAAGCCGGTTTGCGCATCGGTGCGGCCGTTGGCAAATTTCGGGTCGGCGGTTACATCGGTAAAGTTTACAAACATCAGTTCGTAATCTACTTCGCCGTTCAGTTCTTTAAAACCGGCAGATTCTGAAATCTCTTTCGCTTTCTCAAATTGTACACGGCCATTGTATTTGGCACTCTCAATATCATCGGGAAACTTACCTTCCCACTGTCCGCGCTGAAACGGATACACAGGGTTATACTTTACACGCGGTGTTACATCGCCGCAGGTGCCTTGTGCAAAAGCGGCTATATAATCGCTGTTTCCTTTTTGCTTAAAATCTTCTTCCAGATATGCCGAGGCATAGCCTTTGTTATCGTAACATAGTTTGTGGTTGGTGTTAGGTAGGTTGGTAGGGTGTACACCATACCAGTTAATGCTGCCCATCTCTATACCATCTTCGCGCACCAGTTTCATAAACGTCATCTCAGGGTCAAGGGCAGTATGGCGCTGGTCGAATGTAATTTTGGGGTTTACCTCCGGGTTAAGGTTATATGCCTCCATCGACCGCTGAAAGGCCACATCTTTATCGGTAGGCATCATACCGGTGTTCCATTGCACACTGGCATTGTGCAGGTTCTTCTCGGCGTTTAGTATCGCCTCTACAATGCCATCTACTATCTTTTTATAAATCTCCATTACAAAACCCGGTGTACTAAGGTTATACAAACCATAGTAGCTGTAACCACTGGGCCCGCTGTGTGTATGCTGAGCAGTCAGCATCAGGTTATCTTCGTCGTAGTTCAGTTCGGGGTTGTGTCGGTCAAGGTGTTTAAGTACACCTTTTTTAATAGCTATGGTAATAAAGCCCAGCTCGCAGTTTACAAAGCAAACTTTGCGGGCTGTTTTCTTATCTACAAAAATATAGGCACGGGCCGATAGTGGGGTTTCTATCTCTTCCATGGTATTGTAATGTATGCCATATCCCAGCATACCTGCGCCTTTTTTAAAGGCTGTAATATCTCCGCGTCCAGTTCCGGCTAAATACATCTGCACTGTTATTTTAAAGTGTGGGGTAGTAAAATTGAAGCGATTAAAATTAGCGTGTCCGTAGTTATTTCCTAAGATTAAATGAATTAAATTTTGTTAGTAACGAAACGTAAGTTTCGCTGTTGTTTGTAAGGCTATAGCCGAAATAATTTTGCATGTTTGCTTATGTAACTTAAACAGCAGCAGATGGAGAAGATACTGGTAGCCAACCGTGGCGAAATAGCAATACGCGTTATGAAAAGCGCCCGCGAGATGGGTATTAAAACGGTAGCCGTTTACTCAGAGGCCGACCGGTACGCCCCACACGTACGCTATGCCGATGAAGCGGTGTGTATTGGTCCGGCAGCTTCTAAAGAGTCGTACCTGCGTGGCGAGAAGATAATTGAAGTAGCCAAGGCATTAGGCGTACAGGGTATACACCCCGGTTATGGCTTTTTGAGCGAGAATGCCGCTTTTGCTAAAATGGTAGAAGAGAACGGCATAACCTTTATAGGCCCCACACCCGAAGCTATTGAAATAATGGGTAGCAAACTGGCTGCTAAAGAGGCTGCTAAAAAATTTGATATACCTATGGTGCCGGGTAGCGAAGGCGCTATTACCGATGTAAACGAAGCGAAAGCATTGGGTGAAAAGATTGGTTACCCAATACTGATAAAAGCCAGCGCCGGTGGTGGTGGTAAAGGTATGCGTGTGGTTAATAGCTCCGATGAGTTGGAAGAGCAGATGCAACGTGCGCAGAGCGAAGCTATCAGCGCGTTTGGCGATGGTAGTGTGTTTATAGAAAAATACGTGGGTTCGCCCAAGCACATAGAGGTACAAATACTGGGCGATAACTACGGCAACATTGTTTACCTGTTTGAACGCGAATGTTCGGTACAGCGCCGCCACCAGAAGGTGGTAGAAGAGGCGCCAAGCAGTTGCCTTACGCCAGATAAGCGCAAAGCTATTGGCGAAGCGGCTGTTAAGGTAGGTAAATCGTGCGCGTACATTGGTGCAGGTACAGTTGAGTTTTTGGTAGATGAGCAACTGAATTTCTATTTTTTAGAAATGAACACCCGCCTGCAGGTAGAGCACCCGGTTACCGAAATGATAACCGGTGTAGACCTGGTGAAAGAGCAGATTAAAATTGCAAGAGGAGAGAAGCTAAGCTTTGCGCAGGAAGACCTGCAAATGCGCGGCCATGCGGTTGAACTGCGTGTATACGCCGAAGACCCGTTGAATAACTTTTTACCCGATATTGGTAAGCTATTGCAATACCAAAAGCCCGAAGGCCCCGGTATACGTGTAGATGATGGTTACGAGGAGGGTATGGATATTCCTATTTATTACGACCCTATGCTGGCCAAACTTATTGGCTATGGTAAAGACCGCACCGAGGCTATAGACCGACTGTTGCGCGCCATACACGATTACAAAATTGTAGGCGTTAAAAACACACTGGCCTTTGGTAAGTTTGTGTTGCAACATCCCGATTTTGTAAACGGTAAGTTCGATACCAACTTTGTAGGTAAAAACTACAAACCCGAGTACCTGAAAAGCGAAAGCGCTGAAGAAATGGAAATTGCCGCACTGGTGGCGCAACACATTTTTGAAGGAAAAAGCAAAAAATCTACAAGCGCTAAAAGCGGTACTTCATCGGGTAACGGTAACCGTAAAAGTAACTGGGTACGTAGCCGTAGTTCTTACAGAGATTAGTAATAACCAAACATCCGGAGTTTTTAAAACTTCGGATGTTTGGCTTAAAACGGATAGCCAATGGCTAACTGAAACTGCCCTGTTTTAAATGCCTGCCCGTCTTTAAACTGCCAGCGTTTGCCTTCGGTACGTCGTGGGTCGCGCAGCGGAAAACCATAATCGAAACGGATAACAAAGAAGTTGAAATCGAGGCGGATACCGGCACCGGCATCTACCGCAAACTCGCTCCAGAAACGCTTAATATTAAACTCACCCAACGTACGCGTATCTTTGCGCATCAGCCATACGTTACCGGCATCGGCAAACAGTGCGCCTTTCAGCCACTTGTAGATATCAAAGCGTATCTCGGCGTTCATCTCCAGTTTTATATCGCCCGTTTGGTTAAAGAAACCCGTATTTGTTTTTTCTCCGCTCTCGGCATTGTACGATGATGGGTCGGAGTAGCCACCAGGGCCAATCTCACGAATAAGGAAACCACGTAAACTATTGGGGCCACCTACAAAAAACTGCTTAACAAACGGTAGCGCTTTAGAGTTGCCATACGGCACACCTATACCGGTGTACACCCGCATACCAAACGAACTGTGGTTGCCCATACGGAAATGGTTACGCAGGTCGGCATCTATACGGAAAAACTGCGAGAAGGGGCGCTTGGCTATATAGAAAGTCTGGTTGGCGCTGTTAAGGTTGGCCAGTTTAAAGCCTGCATAAATAATGTT